>DATGKC010000148.1:0-3665 GCA_035294845.1 Planctomycetaceae bacterium
AGAATGCACGGGACGCCTTGTGATGCGTGGCCCTACCGCCTTCTGTCGCCGGCCTGTACCATCGAGGTTTCCGTCCCTCGACCTCGCATAGGGAGACCCGCACGTGAGATTGGCGACTCTTTCGACAGCCACTGGAGAGCGCGTCGTGGCGGTGCATGACGGCAAATACATCGACATCAACCAGGCCGATCCGCTTTTATCCGGGTCGATCAAAGACATCCTCTCGCACGACGAGGGCCTTTCCCGGACCCGCGTCGCCGCCGAGCGGGGCTTGGCGGCGGGCGCCTTTGTCGCCGGTCGATTGCTCGCTCCGATACAGTCACCGGGCAAAGTCATCTGCATCGGCCTTAACTACCGCGATCACGCCGCCGAAAGCGGGATGGCGCCTCCGCCGGAACCCGTCGTGTTCAGCAAATTTTCCCAGAGCGTCATCGGCCCGGACGATGCGATCCGGCTCCCGGCCGTATGCCATAAAGTCGATTACGAAGCCGAATTGATCGTGGTGATCGGCAAGCGGGGCAAATTGATTCCCGAGTCGGAAGCGGGAAATTACATTGCCGGCTATATGAACGGCAACGATGTTTCGGCCCGCGACTGGCAACTCGAGAAGCCCGGGAAGCAATGGCTTTTGGGAAAGACTCCCGACACGTTCGCCCCGACAGGTCCCTGGCTCGTCAGCGCCGATGAAATTCCGGATGCGAAGGGCCTCTCGATCCAATTGAGACTGAACGGTCAAACAATGCAGAATTCGACCACTCGAGAGCTGATCTTCGGCGTCAGCGAGCTGATCGCCTATGTTTCGCAGGTCGTGACGCTCGAACCGGGCGATTTGATCTTCACCGGCACTCCTCCGGGCGTCGGAATGGCCCGCAAGCCCCCCGTGTTTCTTAAGCCCGGCGACACGTGCGAAGTCGAAATCGCCGGATTGGGAATTCTGCGAAATCCGGTGGTCGCCGAGGCGTGATCCATAGAACGCAAAAGCACCCAGATCAGCGATGAGCCGGCTCTTGCTCTTCGATTTCGTCGAGCGCAAAGCGGTTGTCTGGAATCCTGGTGAGGCGCACCGCCACGAGATCATTCGGCGCGAACCGCTCGCTAAATGGCACGAACAGGATTCTGAGGATCAATACGGGCACCAGGGGCATGAAGTACTTTTCCCAGTGCAGATACGAGAAGGGCATTACCGCCAGGAACATGACGATCGTGAGGTCAAGAAAGAACTGAAAATCGATGCGGCCTGTGCGCCAGCGCGATGCGGCGTCGAGAACGATTCCACCGACTACCGACAAACCGGCTGTGAATCCTGCATAGAACATCACATGCTCGGCGACGGCGCTTCCCAACAGTCTGTGCACGCTTTGGTGCAGCATGCCGACTTGAGGGATCCCCGCTTCGACGGCTGATGCGGAAGGCGCCACGGGATACGCCCAGTAGACAGCCGACGCGCCGAGCGCGAACAAGACCAGTCGCTTATGCGAAAAATGATCGCGCCATCGCATCGCAAGGACGGGCAACAAGTACAGGCTTGCCAGGCTCACGTAAAGCACCAGCGACGAGAGGTGATAGTGCGCGCGCTCATCGAGATAAACCCGTTTGAGGGCGCCGTCGGGGCACAATCCTCCCCAGACGAAGCAAAGAGCGGCCAAGGGCAAAGCGGAGGCGGCCACGGCCAGCAGATGCGAGACATCGCGCCTCTGGCGGCGACTTGCGTACCGCGCCAGATAGTGCGCTCCCGCGCTGAGCGTAGCGAAGACGAAATACTGCCTGTTGAGCGCGGCTGCGCAGAGCCAGATCGCCAGCCACACGGGTCTTTCGCGCCGGACCGCCCAGAGAGCGCCGACGAGACACAAAATGGCCAACATGTCGGTGTAAATGAAGAGGCTCAGATACAACATATAGGGGTGCAGCGCCAGGAACGCCGCCCCGCCGAGCGCCAGCCGCGGGCTCGCAGTTTCGGACCGCAGGAACCGGTACCAGACCACGTAGGTGAATACAGCGATGATGACAGACAGCAGCCTCAAAGATTCGGGCTCGAAGCCGGCCAGGCGCCCCCATGCGCCATAGAGCAAAAATGGCAACGGCCCCGACATTTCGTTGTAATGCGTCAAGAGATCGAGGCTGAAAGGTTGCGTTCCAAACTGAAGAATCGTCTCGACGAAGTGCATCTCGTCGCCCCGCAGCGGCCGGCCGATGCCCACGCACCACGCCAGCAATGCTTCCAGGGCGATGGCGAGCGAGCCGACGGCAAGCAGTTCTTTCCAGCCGACTGAATTGGCCATTGAGACGCCGCCCATTTAATGAGGTCCTTCCTGTTGCGGCGTTTCGATGTCGTGTTGCCCACCCGTCGGCTCGACATCCGACGCGTGCATCGGCGCGCGAGCCGTCTGGGCGTCTCCTGCGCGGGCCTGATCATCCAGCGCGGCGCGCAGCGCGAGCGCCCGCGGATCGGTGGGAGCCAGTCGCAGCATCTGGCCCACCGCAATGGCGGCGCCTCGCGAGTCGCCTGCGCGCCGACAGGCATCGGCAAGCTGATACCAATCGTCAGCCGAACCGCGCCGGCTGGCGATGCCGGCGCCCAGTGCCCGCGCCGCATCGGGCCATCGACCGATGCGCGAATAGCAAAGTCCCAAGAGCCATTGTGCCTTGGCTCTCTGCCGGCTCCCCTGTTCGACATTCTCGATGATCGAGCGCAGAAGCGGCGCCGCAAGTTTCGCGTCGCCGTGTTCCAGATGCAGCTCGGCGATGAGCAGTTTTGCCTCGTAATGATCCGGTTCGTAAGCCAGCACCTGGTAATAATCTTCCAGCGCCCGCGCATAATGCCGCCGCGCCTGTTCGATCTTGCCCCGCAATAACAGCCCGCGAGGCAGCCGTGGATCGAGCTCCAGGGCACGGTCAAGCAGAGCGTCGGCTTCGCTCAGATGCTGCTGGAGATACATGGCTTCGGCCAGTCCCACGTAGCCACGGGGGTCATCCGGATTTTGGCTGATCAGGCTCTTCAAATGCGAAGCGGCCGCCTCGCTGCTGCCGTGCGAAAGGAGCATCTCAGACAATTCCAGTCGCGTTTCGGAATCGTTCGGATTGCGATTGACGGCGGCAGTGAGCAGGTATTCTGCCGACTGTGAATCTCCGCGATCCTGGGCGGCACGTGCCTCTTCCGAGAGTCTCTCGGCGGTCTCAGATCGGCCCGTCACAGCCTGGCGCTGCGACGAGCAGCCGCCAAGACAAAATGCTGCGATGAAAACGAACGGCAATCCTGGGCGGGGCCGGTTCGCAGCGACCGGCTTCGTGATCGACGGTAGGCGGCAGATGAAACGATCCAAGCTCGCCTCTTGCGGCCTCTGGCGCAGCGACGATGAAAGCCCCTCTCTGTGGGCAAATTGCCGAAAATCGCGGCGGGATCGTACCGGAAGAGAGGCGATTGGGGAAGGGGAGAATGGCTTAGAAGTCGGAGCGCCACACGTAAAGGCACGAGAGCGACAACATGACCGCGGTAAACGCGAGGCTGCTCCAGATCGGTCCGAATACATCCACTTCGACGCGGGCTTGTGCCAGGTCCTGCCGATTGGGACCGAAGCCGCTTAGATCTTCGTCGAGCACCAGGTACGAGACGACGCTGCCAAGCTCTCCCGGTTTGGGAAGCAACGTGTAGATCGGAATCAGGCCAT
>DATGKC010000149.1:0-10822 GCA_035294845.1 Planctomycetaceae bacterium
TGGTCGATGATGGCGACATACCCGATCGCCAGCAGCACCCCCGCCAAGAGCAACACGCACTGCAAAACGTCGGTCCAAATCATGGCCTGAATTCCGCCCACCGCCGTGTAAATCGCGGCGAACAGGCCCACGCCGGCAATCCACCAATAGATGTCGGGTCCGGAGAGCCAGGCAATGTCGTCTCCCTTCACCCGATCGAGCGCCATCGAGGCGGCAAAAATCACCATGCTCATCCATCCCAGCCGCAAGAGGACGAACAGGACGGCGCCAATCAGCCGCACGGCATAATTGAACCGTCGCTCCAGGTATTCGTAGGCGCTGGTGATATGCAAGCGCATGAAGAACGGGATCCACACGAGCGTCACGACGGCCATGCTGAACGGTATGGCCAGCACCCCCACCGACATTCCAATGCCATGCTTGATCATTTCTCCAGGCGCCCCCAGATACGAGAGCGTCGAGAAGAGCGTGGCCATGATGCTCAGGCCCACGGCGAACCAGGGCATGTGCCGGCCGCCTACGAAATAATCGTCGACCGTCTTTTGCTTCCGTCCGAACCAAAGGGCGATGCCGAACGTCCCCAGCATGTACAGCACGACGGCCGCGTAGTCGATGAGTTCCAGACCGGATTTCGTCGGCATGTCGGTATCGGCCAGCGGCGAGGCTTTTGGGGGCGGGAACGCCGATTATGGCCCGCGGGAGAGCGTTTCACAACCGACGGAGCCAATGAGAAAGGCCCGCATTCAAGAAAGAATGCGGGCCTTTTCTGGTGTCGAGTCGCTGTGCCGGCTCGTGGCGCCGGCCGCGCTGACGGGTTGCCTTCCGTGGCTGCGCCTTCCCCTGCTGCCTGGCCGCCAGCAGGGCAAGACGAGTTAGGCGAGTTGTTTGCGTCGTCCCACAAGCGTGCGAATGCGTTCGGCGAGCAGCGCCACGTCGAACGGCTTGCGGAAGGTCTCGTTGAAGACCGAGCGATCGAAACCGCTCGAATTGTCTTCGTCGCTGAGCAGGCCGACCAGCACGGTTTCCGTGTACTCGGCGTTCTTGCGAAGGTTCTGCGCGATCATGACGGCTTCGTTGCGGCCCATCATGAAGTCGATGACCACGCAATCGGGATGCAGAGACTCGGCCTGAATCCCCGCTTCGAATCCGCTGTTGGCGAAATCGAGCTTGAAGCTGTCGCTGCTCATCTGATCTTTAAGGCCGTTGCGGATGCCGGTTTCGGCCCCCACGATGAGGATTTTGCCGACGGCCTCGTCTTCGAGTTCGCCCAGCGGCATGCCGTGTTCCTTGAGGAACCGGATCAGGTGCTCACGGGGAATCCGGCGGTCCTGGGAACCGGGAATCCGATAACCGCGCAGACGGCCCGAGTCGAACCATTTGCTGACCGTGCGGGGGGCTACTTTACAGATCTTAGCTACCTGTCCAGTAGTAAAGATCGTTTTCATGGCGGGCTCTCCAGACTATTCTGTCTAACAGGGCAGAGGGATGCGGGCCCTCTGGAGCCTCGCTTCTACCACGTTGGTCGGCGTTCCGTGCCTAGTGGTCCTCTTGGCGAACCACCGTGGTCTTGGGTCGAAGCGAGTCTCGGGTTTCGAAAGACGGCTGTTGGTTTTGTCGCCTCAGCGGTCTGTCGCCATACGTTGGCGGGGATCGTGCGGGTTAACGAGCTTGGTTGGATGGTCCGTTAGCGCGCCGCCGGAAACGCCTCCATCCGCAGCCCAAAAGCGGCGGGCCGGGAAAGCGGCGTCGAGACGGCGCCGAAGGGAGGGACCGGGTGCCCGAAAAACGACACTCCCGCACTCAAAGCGTGGCGTGTCTTTTGAAATGGCGAGTCCCCCCTTCCGACAGTTATGGCTGCCAATCGTCTGAATGCTCCGTGCGCAAGGCATGGATGCATTCTTTGTCCTGTTCCAGCAATAACCGTCTAACGTATTTTTTCGATCCGCGGGCGGTGCTGACTTTAGGTTCTTTGGTGCGAACATCCGTGGCGCAGCGGGAGTTCCGTCAACGCCGGTTCTACCGGTCAACTCACGCGCAACGCGCCCGGCCGCAGGTAACGCTCGACCCACCAAATAGTTGCGCCTCGCCCGCTGATCCATTGGGCTGCCGGGGGCCGACTTTTTCCACGCGCGGCCTGCGGCCGCAACCAAGCGGCTCACGAAGAAAAATGACAGCGGTCTTTCGCGGATACGCGCCAATTTGCAAATTGCCCCTCGTCGTGTTCATCCGCGCTGGCGCTGCAAATTCGGCTTTCGATCGCGCGGCGCTCACGTCGCCGCGACCGACGATTGTGCCAGTCATCGAGCCTGTTATGATGGCGGCGTTGGGGCGCGCCGCCGGTCAATATCGAGCAGGCGCCGTCCCGTGGTTCGGTCGATCGCTCTGGCATCGTAAGGACTTGCAACCATGACACTCTGCGGCAAGCTGTCCACCGGTCGTTTGGCGATTTTTTTGGTCCTCACTCCGGGTTTTGTTTCTTTGGGAATGTTCCGAAGCTCGTCGGCCGCCGATTTGCCCGATCCGTCGAAAGTCGAGACCGTCAAAGTCCTCGAAGTGCCGACCTATTGCGAAGGAGTCGTCTTCGACCATGACGGCAAAGGCTACATCTCGTGGAAGGACACGATCACGCAGTTTACGCTCGATGGCCAGGCGAAGGTCTGGGCCGTCACCGGAGCGCCGAACGGGCACAAAATTCTCGCCGACGGCACGCACCTCGTTTGCGACGCCAGCCAGCATGCCGTCCTGCACCTCGATGCCTTGGGAAGAATGCTGGCGCCGGCCTCGAAAGAATGCGACGGAAAGCCGCTTCGAGGGCCCAATGACCTGACGCTCGATCCCAGAAACGGCGGTTTCTACTTCACCGACCCCGGCGACTCAGGCAAAGACAAGCTTATCGGCACCGTGCACTACGTCGATATCAAGGGCCGAACGCATCTGGTCGCGGGGGGCCTCGCCTATTCCAACGGAATCGTCGTGACTCAAGACGGCAGACGGCTGCTCGTCGCCGAGAGCCAAATGAACCGCGTCCTCGAATACCCGATCATGTCAGCGGGCAAAGTCGGCCCGCCCAAGGTCTTCGCCGATCTGCCCAAAAACGAAAGCGGGCGCTGGGAGGACGACCAACCCGACGGAATGTGCCTGGATGCGGCCGGCAACCTCTATGTGGCGCATTACGGCATGAAAAAAGTGCAAGTGTTGAGCCCGCAGGGCAAACTGCTGGCCAGCTACGACGGCGGGAACCGCACGACCAGCAACGTGGCCTTTGGCGGTCCGAACAGGGACCAGCTCTTCATCACCGGCGGTCTCGAAGCCGAAAACGGCAGTCCAGGCGGCCTCTTTCGAATTGACCTCAAAGTCAAAGGACTTGTAATTCTCCCCAAGAAGGCCGCCGGAAAATAAACCGCCGATCGTGAGCCGCCGAATTAGCAGAACTCGTAGCGTAGGGTAGCAGGAAGTCCGGGAAACCGACATCCCCGCCTGCGTTCCCAACTCGCATTTCTGGTGGCCGCCCATTTGCTTGGACCAATCGTTGACCAAGGCTTTTCGCGATGGGGGGGACTTCATTGCGAACGCTTAGACGTTCGCTCCGTCAGGGAACGGCCGCCTGACCCTCGCTGCCTTTCGTCAACTCCGGCGCGCCGTCTGCGAACCGCGATCCGCTGGCGAGAAATGTACGACCACCAGCCGCTCGGGATCGTGGCGTGGCCCAATTGGGCGAGTTTATAATACGACGGAATTCATTCTTCCGTTTTCGGCGGCGTGAAAACGATGCCTGATTCACTGCGCGGAACATTTCTGATCGCGGGGCGGAACCTGCGCGATCCGAATTTTTTCAAGTCGGTCGTGCTCATCGTCGAGCATGGCGACACGGGGGCGATGGGAGTCGTCATCAATCATCCTTCCGGCGTGACGATCGCCGAGGCGCTCAAGAGCAATTTCGAGCTTCCCGAGACCGGCGAAATCGCCTACTTCGGCGGGCCGGTCGAGCGCAACGCCATGTTCATCCTTCACAACGCCGCCGATCTGGACAGTTCCGAAACTCCGGTCCTCGACGGCGTATTCGTGGGAGGCAGCCCGGAGGCGTTCAAGAGCGTCGTTGAGCGGGTCTTGGAGGGCGAATCGGAGCTGAAATTCCGCGTCTATTTCGGATGCGCCGGCTGGGCCCCCGAACAGCTTGAAGGCGAATTGGCGCGCAGCGACTGGCTGGTTTGCCCTGCGGTCGCCGATTACGTGTTCCATCCGAATCCTTACGAGGTCTGGAATCTGGCCGTCGCCGATTACAATAAGGCCAATCCGCTGTTGCCCGGCCTGACGGGAGACCCTGGAATGAATTGAAGTTCTTTCGATCGAAAAAACGCCGGCGCGCCAGCTGGAGATGATTCGACAATTAGACCACTCGATCGCCGTCCGCACGATCCCATCCGTGGAGAGACCGCCATGCCGCCGCTCAGTCGCCGCTCGTTTCTTGGATCATCCGCTGTTCTCGCCGGAACGGCGGCATCGGCATTTGCCGGCGAACAGGACTTTTCCGACGCCGCGACGATCGGCAAAACGCCGCACACCCGATTCGCGGCCAACATCGAGATGTGGTGGTCGAAAATACCTTACGGCGAGCGGATTCGCAAAGCGGCGGCATTGGGTTTTCCGGCTGTCGAGATCTGGCCCTGGCAGAATAAAGACATCGGCGCCATCGCATCTCTGGCGCAAGAGCTGGGCATCGAAATCGCCCAGTTCACCGCGTGGGGTTTCGAGCCCGGGCTGAACGACCCGAAGAATCACGATGACTTCGTCAAAAAAATCGAACAGGGCTGCCAGGTCGCCAAGAAACTTCGCTGCAAACTGATGACCGTCGTCGCAGGCAACGACATTCCCGGCATGTCGCAGGCGCAAATGCACGACAACGTGATCGCCGGGCTCAAACGCGCTGCTCCCATCGCCGAGACTCACGACGTGACGCTCATTCTGGAACCGATGAATATCCGGGTCGATCACAAGGGGCATTGCCTTTACGGCAGCGCGCCGGCGATTCGCATTTGCGACGCGGTCGATTCGTCCCACGTCAAAATCAACTGGGACCTGTACCATATGCACATCACCGAGGGGGATTTGTGCGGACATCTGCGCGAGGGCTTTGTCGCCAAGCGCATCGGCTACATTCAACTGGCCGATCACCCCGGCCGCAATGAGCCTGGAACGGGCGAAATCCACTACAACCGCGTGCTGAAGGAGCTGCAAAGCCTGGGCTACCGCGGATACGTCGGGCTGGAGCTGGTTCCCAAGACGACCGAGCTGGCCGCCGCAATCGCCTGCGCCAAAGCCGACGTCTGGTGACGTTTCGCCCCTTCGCCCTTTCGCCTTCGCTGCCGTTGCCTTGCTACGGCGCACCCAACGCAGGCAATCCCACGCGGGCGCAAAGCCGCAATAGCGGGCACTCCGGGCATTTCGGCCGGCGGGCGATGCAAATGCTGCGGCCGTGATGAATCAGACGATGCCCGAAGTTGATCCATTCCTTCTCGGGCAAGAGAGCCATCAGGTCTTGTTCGATTTTTTCGGGAAGCGTGTGTTTGGTGAGACCCAGGAGGTAGACGATTCGCTTGACGTGCGTATCGACGACAACCCCGGTGGCGATTCCGAACGCCGTCCCCAGGACGACATTGGCGGTCTTTCTGCCGACGCCGGGAAGGCTCGTCAACTCTTCGACCGTGCGGGGCATCACGCCTTGAAACTCTTCCACGAGCCGGGCCGCCATACCCCGCAGGCTTGTGGCCTTGGCTCGGAAAAAGCCGGTCGATTTGATAATGCGCTCGACGTCGGCCTGCGACGATCGGGCAAGTTTTTCGGGGGTCGGATAGCGGCGAAACAATTCGGGGGTCACCATATTGACCCGCGCGTCGGTGCACTGAGCCGACAGAATCGTCGCCACCAGCAATTGGTACGCATTTTCGTGCGTGAGCGCGCAAACCGCATCGGGATACGCCTTGGCCAGCGCCTGGGCGATTTTTCGGGCGCGTTGTTTCCGGTCAACAGGCGCGCTGGCAGACTTCGACTGACCCATTCTGTTCTCCGCGTTGATAGAACCCGACCGCGGTCTCGATTTCTGCGGCGACGGCGCGCAGAACTCATGGACAGAGCACCCGAGAACCGGTTACAGTGGACGCATGCCCCAGAATTACCCGGCACAATACCTGGAGGGCCTGCGGCTTTTCAATGCAGAAGATTTTTTCGAGAGCCACGAAGTGCTGGAAGACCTCTGGTCTGAAACGCAAGACGAACGCCGGAAATTCTACCAGGGACTCATCCAGGCGGCCGTGGCCTTGTTGCATTTCGGAAACGGCAATCTTGGAGGAGCCAAGAAGGTTTATCTCTCGTGCCGCAAATACCTTGATCCTTATCGCCCCGAATTCGAAGGGCTGGACCTGGCGGCGTTTCTCGACGCCCTCCAATACTGTTTTCAGGAACTGATCGACAACCAACAAGCTTACCCGGTCGGAATCGAGCTGAAGGACGACCGGATTCCCAAAATCACGCTCCAGGGCGGGATGGATGCATCATGACAGCGTATCCGGAATTTGCGGCTGATCTCACCGGCTTCAAGGGCGTCGTGCCGATCTTCCCCTTGCCGAATTTCGTCCTCTTTCCCTACGTCGCGCTTCCGCTGCGCGTGTTTGAAGATCGCTACCGGCGGATGGTCGAAGACGCGCTCGCTCAAGAACGGCTGATCGCCATGGCTCTGTTGCGTCCCGGTTGGGAAACCAGCGACGACCCGGCGCCCGCCATTCACGAAATGGTGTGCCTGGGGCGAATCACCGCCGAAGAGCGCTGTCCTTCCGGCGAATACAACATTGTCGTCACGGGAATCCATCGCGGCGTTGTGGTCGCAGAACCCCCGACGGACCTTTCGTACCGGCTGGGCAAGCTCGAACTGTACCGCGACTTCTATGCGGCGCAGCCGCTGGTGAACCGCGACGTGCGGCATCATGAATTGCTCATCAACTTCCGCCAGCTTTTTCCCAAAAGCCGCGCCGATTCGCTCTTTAGCCAGGTGCTCGAGGCCGATATGCCGCTGGGCGTGATCTGTGATTTACTTGCGGCAGCGCTTAAAATCGGGTTGGCCGAAAAGCAGATGCTGCTGGAAGAACTGGACGTCGACCTGCGCAGCGACCTGTTGCTCGAAAGGCTGCGCGAGCTGGCGCCAGCCTGCAGTCTGGAGCGGGCCGTTCGCCGGTTCCCGCCGTCGTTCAGCGTGAATTGAGGAAGTCGCCCGCCATGGAACCTCTGGCATCCGACGTTGATCAGCCGCGCATCGAGCGCGCGGTGCGCGAGATTCTGTCGGCCATCGGCGAAGACCCCAATCGCGACGGTCTGCGGGAGACCCCCGAACGAGTGGCCCGGATGTATGCCGAGCTGTTTTCGGGTCTGCGCGCAAGGCCCGCCGTCCACTTGAAAAAGGTGTTCGAAGAAAAGTATGACGAATTGGTGCTGGTCCGCGACATCAGCTTCAACAGCATGTGCGAACATCACTTGTTGCCCTTCACGGGCCTTGCGCACGTGGGATACCTGCCCAACGGCAAAGTGGCGGGATTGAGCAAATTGGCGCGTGTGGTGGAAGACATTTCCCGCCGCCCGCAAGTCCAGGAACGCATGACCCACCAAATTGCCGATTTGCTGTCTGCCGAATTGGGCGCCAAAGGAGTGGCCGTCGTTTTGGAAGCGACGCACACCTGCATGACGATTCGGGGAATCAGAAAGCCGGGAAGCCTGGCCATCACGAGTGCCGTCCGGGGACTGTTCAAATCCAATCTCTCGACGCGCGCTGAAGTCATGTCGCTGATCAATACGCGGAAATAGCCGGCCAAATCTGCGGCGGCACGATGTTCCTGCCGTGGGGATCCGCGGCCGGGAAATCGGCCGATGCTCCGGCCATGCGGCGCGGCGGCCCAAGTTGTCCGAAAGAATCACCCGCATCGATGCAACACGCCCTTGCCGACTTTGCCATTCGCCTGATCGCCGGCGTGGGCCTGATGTTGTGCGCGATGCCGCGAAGGGCCGTCCCCTCCCCCTTCTTCCGCATCATGCTGTTGCTGATATTAGGACTGGGCGCCTTGTTCACGCTGGCCGAGCCCCAGGCGCTCTGGCCGGGAAGTGCGATTTGTGCGGCGTCGTTCATCGGATCGGTCTTCTGGCAGCTCGAACGGCGCCGAACCGGCACTGTGGCGCTGGGAATCGCAACCGCGCTGGCGCTCATCGAACTCGTCGCATTTCACGTCAGCGCGCCACCGGGCTCCGGTCTCGGCAAGCACTGGCTCGAAACGGCATCTGCCCTGGCTTCGTCGGCGACGCTTGGCGCGGCTCTGGCCGGCATGTTGCTGGGGCATCGTTATCTGACCGCCCCCGGAATGCCGCTCGCGCCTTTAATTCACCTCAATTTCTGCCTGGGAACGGCGGCGATTCTGCGGTTCGTGGTGTCGGCAATCGCCCTGGCGTCGGGATTCGGCGCGCTCACCCAATCGACATATTGGATCTTCCTTGCCCTGCGCTGGCTGGCCGGCATCCTGGGGCCGATGGCTGTCTGCATCATGGTGCACCGCATCCTCCGCTATCGCAATACGCAAGCGGCGACGGGGGTTTTATTTGTCGGCGTGATCGTGACTTTCATCGGCGAGCTCACGGCCGATCTTTTGTTTCGCACTTTGCATGTGCCGTTTTGACGGCAAAATGCCCCCCACCGAGCAGCCCGCTGAGTTGGCCGGGCGAGTCTCGTTCGCGTATAATTGTGGATTGCAAGGCGGGCCATCGCTCCCCCACACAGGGGCGAACGAAAAGAAAAATCGCACGAAAACCGGTACGCCGACGCGCCGGTTGCCTGGCTGAGTCGAGTTCTCTCGAATGGCTGCCCTGCGTTGTTCTTGGATTCGATGAATGAATTTGATTTTTCAATGTCCCGCGTGCGGCCAGAGCCGCCGCGCCAGCATCAGCGCTGAAACGACCGCAATCGCGTGCGAGGCGTGCCATTGGAGCCGCCCGCTGCCTGAACACGACCAGGCACGCGTCGAGCTCCCGACTTGCGTGGTTTGCGGCTGCCGCGATCTTTGGCGCCAAAAAGACTTTCCCCAGCGGCTGGGCGTGGCGATGGTGGTTGTGGGCGCCGTTTTGAGCAGCATCGCCTGGGCCTATTATCTGCCGGAGGCGGCGCTGGGCGTGCTCCTCGCGTTCGCCCTCGTTGACCTGGCGCTCTTTGCGCTCATGAAGGACGTCTTGGTCTGCTACCGCTGTCAGGCGCGCTATCGGGATGCCGTTCTAAGCGACGATCATCCGCGGTTCAATCTCGAAACGGCGGAGAGGTATCGGCAGGAGGCGGCACGTTTGAAGGATTCACGTCAGGCGGCCCCGTCTGGGCCGTAACGCTTTTCGCAATCAAGACACATTTCACCCGCAGCAACAGTTCGCCGCCTCTTTCGCATTGAGGCTTTGCACGCTTGGAAGACCGCAGACCTCGAATTGTCGAAGATCTCAGCCCCATCCTCGAGGGAGAGATTCGCTGCGACCCGCTGACGGTGTCGATGTACTCCACCGATGGCAGTTTGTACCAGATGCAGCCTCTGGGCGTCGTGTTTCCACGCCATCGTGACGATGTTGTCGCTCTCGTCCGCTATGCCGCACAAGAGCGGATTCCTCTGATCCCGCGCGGCGCCGGCACGGGCCTGGCCGGCGAATCGCTGGGACAGGGATTGGTGATCGACTTGTCGCGCCACATGCGCCAGATCGAAGCCATCGGTTCCACCACGGTGCGCGTGCAGCCCGGAGTCGTGTGCCGCACGCTCAACGAGGCGCTGCGGCAATACGGCCGGTATTTCCCTCCCGACCCATCCGGCGCCAGCGTCACGACGGTGGGTAGCATGTTGTCGCTCGATGCGGCCGGCTCGCATTCGGTGCGCGTCGGCTCGACGCGCGATCACGTCGAGTCGATCGAGCTCGTGCTGGCCAGCGGCGAGAGGCTGTCTGTCGGCGACGAACCGATCGAGCAAAACGGCGCCCGCCATCCGGGCCTCGACGGCGCGGCCGCGCTGGCTCATTCGTCGGCGCGGCGCGAGCTCGTTTCAAACCTCGCCCGGCTGCTCGCCGAGAATGCGGATCTGATCGCAGATCGGCAGCCCCCCCTGATTCGCAATCGCTGCGGCTATTACCTGCGTGGCGTGCTGGACGGCAATCGTCTGCGGCTGGCACGGATGCTCGTGGGCTCTGAGGGAACGTTGGGAGTATTTACGTCGGCGACGCTGTTCACCGCGGCCCTCCCCGCTCATCGCGGAGTCGTATTGCTGCTTTTCGGCAAGATGGAGGCAGCCGTGCGGGCCGTGCAGGCGATTTCCCAGCAACAGCCCAGCGCTTGCGACCTGCTCGACCGCCGCCTGTTGACGCTCGCGCGCGAGGCCGACCCGCGCTTTCGCGAACTGATCCCGCCGCATGCCGAGGCGGCGCTGATCGTCGAACAGACGGGCTTCACAGCCGCCCAGATCGGCAACCGCATTCGCATGGTTGTGGCCTGTGCGACCAGGCCTCCGGAAGAGGGAGTCATCGCGCACGAAGCGTACACGCTCGAGGAGGTCGATTTTCTGTGGTCGCTTCCTGAAAAAGTTGTGCCCCTGTTAGCGCGGCTGCAAGGTTCGACGCGACCTTTGCCCTTCGTCGAAGATGTGGCCGTTCCGCCGGAGGTTCTCAACGATTTTCTCGTCCGCGCGCAGAACGTGTTCCAAAAACACCGCGTGACGGCCTCGCTCTACGCGCACGCTGCTGCCGGGCAGGTTCACTTGCGACCTTTTCTCCC
>DATGKC010000150.1:0-3734 GCA_035294845.1 Planctomycetaceae bacterium
TTCGGCGCGAACTGGCAGCAGCGTGGGAAACAAAGCCCAGCGGCTGTGCAAAAGTCCGGTGGGCGCCAGCAGAGTTTGCAACTGGACTTCACTCAGGTTCACCATGCGGCGCTCGCCGTCGGCGTCGGCAACCGCAATCTGCGCGGCGGCGGTCACCTCGCCGGTCACGTGCTCGGGGCGAATCAATCCCGTCTTTTCCAGCGGCTGGAGAAATTTGGCAAACGACGCCACCAGCTCGCGCAATTGCTGCTCGTCGCCGGCGATTTGCTTGAGCCTCTGGAACGCTTCCTCACGATCGCCCGCCGGCGCCGCGGCAGGCGGCTGATTCGCTTCCGCCGCCAGGCCGAAGGCGCGCCGCGTTTCGGGCGCCAGGCTGCCCAGGTCGGGAGCTGCCAGCAACGAGGCCAACGCCGCGCGAAGCTCTTGCGGAGCGCGCGCGATGGAACGCGGATCGTGCCGGAAGACCGGGGGCACCTGCTCGGCGGCCCGATCGCGGGCGCGTGCCGTGCGTTCGCGATTCGTCCGCTGAAAGTCGATGACGGCCGCAACTCCGTCCACCGGCCGCTGCCCGAGCCGGAACGGGAAGGCGTGTTTCCAGGCCTGGACGGAAACGGCCAGCGCGGCAACGGTCACAAATCCCAGCGCCAGGCGCGAAACGACGGCGCGATCGCTCAACAGGCTGCGCAAATCGGTCGCCGGTTCGCCCGCCAGGCGAAGCGTTGCTCCGCGCCCGTTCCGGCCGCGTTTCGTCCCGAACAGAGACATTGGATTTTGCGCCCCTTAAACCTTCCGCCGCGTCGTGCGGCGGCCCGGTTCGACTTCGTAAGCTTTCACGATCTCTTTGACCAGGCGATGCCGCACGATGTCGCGCCCGGTGAGCCGCACGTGCGCGATGCCCTCGACATCCGCGAGCCGGTCGATGGCGTCGATGAGCCCGCTGGTGACATTCGGGGGCAAGTCGGTCTGAGTGACGTCGCCTGTCACCACGATCCGAGAGCCATTCCCCAGTCGCGTCAAAAACATTTTCATTTGCGTCACAGTGGTGTTCTGGCCTTCATCGAGAATGATGAACGTGTTGTTCAGGGTTCGCCCGCGCATGAAAGCCAGGGGCACGATCTCGACGACGTCCCGTTCCATATACCGCTTCACCTGCTCGAAATCGAGCATTTCGTTCATGGCGTCCAAGAGGGGTCTCAGGAACGGGTTGACCTTGGCCAAGAGGTCGCCGGGCAAAAAGCCGAGCCGCTCGCCGGCTTCCACCGCCGGCCGCACGAGCACGATCTTTTTGACCTGCTCTTGCCGCAGCGCGTTGACCGCCATGGCGACCGCCAGATACGTTTTGCCGCTGCCGGCCGGGCCCACGCAGAAAACGAGGTCGTTTTCGCGAATGGCCCGGACGTACTCGGCCTGGCCGTGCGTGCGGGGAGCGACGTGGCGAGCCTTTTCGAGCAGGTCGATCGTCTCTTCCGGGGCGCCGTTGGTCGGCCGGCCGTTCCCGCCCAGCCCGAGAACGCCTTGCACCTCGGCGTCGAGCAATTCCCCCCGCTTTTCGAGGATGGCCCTCAGCTCGGCAAAGACTGCCAAACCGCGTTTGATCTGCTCGTCGGTCCCATGCAGGCGAATTTCGTCGCCGCGGATCGTTACATCCACTCCGACGGCTTCCCGAACTTGACGCAAATAGCGGTCGTGCGTCCCGAACAGAAGCAGAATCTGGTCCGGGTCGGAAAACGCCAAGGAGGCTTCTGTCATTCTCGATTGTCTCAGAGGCGCCGCAGGCAAGACCCGAGGTCAAACCGCGGATCCACATCAGCCAATTATACCGCCGCGAATCCCGTTTGCGAGCCAAACCTCTGGCGGCAATCCAGATCGCAGAACCCCGATAATCCGCAAAAAGACCCCAAGGGCGGCATTTGGCCATTGCTAATTGTCTACCATAAGCAGAAGAACGACAGAGGTTTGAGCCGGAGCGCCGGAATTGTCAGCCGGTCGAGAAGACCAGTTATTCATAAGGCCTTGTTAGGATTTGACTTGTGTCGTTTGCGACAAGCCCTGTTGAGCAATAGGCGTTGTGCCCGGAAATCACCCCCATAGCGATGACCTAAAGATGGTCCCACGCGGAAAACGATGAATGACGGCAGTTGATCGCGCGGGGATTTCGCAGTCTTTGACAAATCTGCCATGAAGGCCGACCACATGTATCAGGCCCATTTTCGCCTTGAAAAGCGCCCGTTCTCCGCAACTCCCGACCCAGCTTGCTTTTTTGTCACCGAGCCGATTCAAGAAGCGTTCGACGAATTGGTTTTGAGGGCCGAAAGCGGGCAAGGCATTGGCGTTTTGACCGGGCCGGCGGGAACGGGAAAGACGCTCGTGTGCCGGCGGATCGCGGTCGAAGTCTCCAAACACTTCACCCCCATTTTTCTTGCAAACGCCAGCTTCCCGACCCGGCGGGCTCTGCTCCAGTCGATCTTGTTCGAATTGGGGCGGCGGTATACGCGAATGGAAGAGCAGGAGCTGCGGCTGGCTGTATTCACGTCGCTTAAGGACCTGGCCCTGGCAGGCCGCGGCGCCGTGCTGATCGTCGATGAAGCCCACTTGATGAACGAACGGCTGCTCGAAGAGCTGAGAATGCTTGCCAGCCTCTCGGATCGGGAAGAGCCCCTCGCGCGCGTGATTCTGTCGGCTCAATTGTCTCTGGAAGAGCGGCTTGTCCATCCGGGTTTGGAAGCCCTCAATCAGCGCGTCGTTTGTCACCGCTATATCGAGCCCCTGACGCGCGAGGAGAGCATCGCCTACGTCAAATTTCGGATCGAATGGGCCGGCGGCGAATGGGCGCAGGTCTTTTCTCCGCAGGCCTTGGCCCGCATTGCCGAGGCGGCCGGCGGGCTGCCGCGGTGCCTCAATCAACTTTGCGACCACGTTTTACTGCTCACCTATGCCCAGAACCAGCGCTGCGTGACGCCCGAGGCCGTTGACGAGGCGCTTCTGGATTTGAAGCAGCTTCCGCAGCATTGGCACACTTCGCTGACGGCGCAGGAGCCGTTCGAATCGGCCGACTCGCCGCAGTCGTCGCACGCATCCGACGAGAACCGGCTCGATGACGCGATCGAATGGTCGCCGCTGCCGGCGGATGTAGCGGCGCCGCCATCCGATCGAAGCGAGACCGTTTGCATCGAGATTGGAGGCGCTGAGGACGGTTCCGAACCGGCTGTTGCCGATTCCCAAGGCGCCAACCCCGGCTACACCGAGGAAATCGTCGACGACCGTTATGCCATGCTCGATGTGCGATCGCCGCGGATCTTGCGGACATTCGACGATTTGGCCGTTCCCGAGATGTGGTTGCCATCGCGAAACGCCACAGTGCCCCTCGCGCCGCAACCGGCGCCGATCGCCGACTGGCCGTCATCGAACGAGATGCCGCATCCGGTGATCATCGATGGCCCCGATCCCGATCCTGACCGGACGATCGACGAAATGCCGTTGATGGTCGAGGATCGCCTCGAGACGAGCATTTTGGATGCATGTCTGGAAGCGCAGGCAACCATCGGCCGCTGGAATGAAGCGCCCCACGCGGACGTGTCGATTATCGAACCGCGACACAACCCGGCAGCCGATGAACCGGCCGCTTCACCATCGACCGCTGATTACGATGTGGTCGAACCGGACGGTGCGCCCGAAGCGCAAGCGGACGCCCGCGCGGCGAGCGAAGGCCGCGAGAGTCCCCCCCAAACCTTCGG
>DATGKC010000151.1:0-4071 GCA_035294845.1 Planctomycetaceae bacterium
GTCAACGCCGGCGTTGTCGGCAATTTGCGTCAGCGGCGCGCGGCAGGCCCGCAGGATGATGTTGTAACCCGTGACCGCATCGTCCGGAAGGTCTTTGGGCTTGCAAGCCAGCGAGCACCGCAAAAGCGCCACGCCGCCGCCGGGAAGAATCCCTTCGGCAACCGCGGCACGCGTGGCGTGCAGCGCGTCTTCGACGCGGGCCTTCTTTTCTTTCATTTCGCTCTCGGTGGCGGCCCCCACGTTGATCTTGGCCACGCCGCCGGAAAGCTTCGCAATGCGCTCGTCGAGCTTTTCTTTGTCGTAGTCGCTCGTCGAATTCTCGCGCTCCTTGCGGATCTGGTCGATCCGCGCCTTGATGTCGGCGCTCTTCCCCGATCCTTCGATGATCGTCGTATTGTCCTTGTCGATCTTGATCTGCTTGGCGCGGCCCAAGTCGGAAAGCTGCACATTTTCGAGCTGAATTCCCAGGTCTTCGAAAATCGCCTGGCCGCCGACCATGATGGCGATATCCTGCAACATGGCCTTGCGACGGTCGCCATAGCCGGGCGCCTTGACGGCACAGCACTTGAACGTGCCGCGGAGCTTGTTGATCACCAGCGTCGCCAGCGCCTCGCCCTCGACCTCTTCGGCCACGATCAACAGGGGCTTGCCGGCGTTCACGACCTTTTCGAGCAGCGGCACCATATCCTTGATGTTGGTGATCTTTTTCTCGTGGATCAGCACGTAAGCGTCCTCGAGCGCCGCCTCCATCGTCTGCGGGTCGGTGACGAAGTAGGGCGAGAGATAGCCGCGATCGAACTGCATCCCTTCGACGATTTCCTTGTCGGTCGTGAGGCTCTTCCCTTCCTCGACGGTGATCACGCCATCTTTGCCCACCTGCTCCATGGCTTCCGAGAGAATGCTCCCGATCTGTTCGTCGCCGTTGGCGGCGACGGTGGCGACCTGAGCGATCGACTTCTTGTTGCGGCATTCGATCGACATGCCCTTGAGCTTGTCGACGACGTCTTCGACGGCCTGATCCATCCCGCGCTTCATCTCGACGGGATTGACCCCCGAAACGACGGCCCGCAAGCCCTCGATGTAAATGGCCTCGGCCATGATGGTCGCCGTGGTGGTGCCGTCGCCGGCCACGTCGGAAGTCTTGCTGGCGACTTCCTTCACCATGCGGGCCCCCATGTCTTCGAATTTGTCGGGCAGCTCGATTTCACGGGCGACCGTCACGCCGTCCTTGGTCACAGTGGGCGAGCCGAAGCTCTTCTGCAAGATCACGTTCCGCCCGCGGGGACCGAGAGTCACCCTCACGGCTTTCGCCAGCTTGCTGACCCCCTGACGGATTTTATCCTGGGCTTCCTGATCGAAGGCAATCATCTTGGCCATGGGCGGAACTCTCCTGATGTGATGTGTGGTGAATCGAAATGCCGCGGCGCCGGGCTTTGGATACTGCGCCGAACATGCGGCTGTCTTGGGCCGTCAATTGTTTGGAAACTGCTGTTTAGTAAACCGCGAGCACGTCGCTTTCGCGGAGCAAGAGATAGTCATTGTCGCCGAGCGAAATCTCGTCGCCGGCGTAAGAACTGAAGATCACCCGATCGCCCGCCTTCAACGTCAGAGGATTTCGTTTCCCCTCTTTCGAGACGTGGCCGTCCCCGACCGAAATCACGGTCCCCTTTTGGGGTTTGTCCTTGGCCGTGTCGGGAAGAACAATGCCGCCACTGGTTTTCGATTCGGCATCGTCGCGCCGCAGCACGATGCGGTCGTAAAGCGGGACAATTTTCACCGCATCGTCTTTCGTTCCCTTTTTCGCCATCGATAAGCTCCTCGAGTGGTCTCTGATGTCTCTGAACTGTCGTTTCTACGGATTGCTGCAAGCGCAACCTGGCTTAAACTTGCGAATGGCCAGACGCAATGCGAACATCATGCCAGCGCCGGCCTAAAGAGACATGTCCTTGCGGAACAATGGTTTACGCGAAACACAATGCTACGCGAACATGCCAGAACCGGCAGAATCTGCCGGGAAAGCCCCTTTGGCTGCTGCCAATCTGGCAGGCCATGCTTCGCAGTGCGATTAACGTGGCCGAAGAAAGTCAATAAAACGCACGAATCACCAGCGGTTGCGACACGGGTTCGAGCTTGATGGTATTCTGTTCGGCGTTGAAGTCACGCGTTTCCCGGCCGTTGACGGTGACTCGGCGCATCTTCTTTTCTTCCGGGTGCCGCAGGCGGATGACGAGCGCCTGCGGCGAGCTACGCATCGGCGAGTCGATGCGGGCCTCGATGGTTCCGTCTTTAACGTGAGAGTTGATGGAGTACGTGACCGGCCCGAAGTTGGTCGGCGCATTTCGGATTTTCACGCTCATTCCGTCGTGCATCCAGTGGCTGGTGACAAAGGGCGCCAGCCACAGCTCGTTTCCCCGCTCCACGACGAACATCATCCGCGTCCGCCGCAGGAAATTGCCGGCTTCGAAAGCTCCATTCCAGTCGCCAAAGCCGATGTGTTCCCAGAATGCCAGCGTTTCACCGCTGAGCACGGGGAATATCGTATTGAAGTAGGATCGAATGAACGGCTTCACGTCGTCCCGCACGGCGCTCATTTCGATATTCCGCGTCACGCCGGGATGGATCTTCGAGAAGCCGCCGTGGGTGTACCAATCGCCGTTGATCGTGGCCGCGCTGTAATTGGACGCGAGCGGTTGGAAGAACCAATGATCTTCAAGAAAATCGTTGATCCAGGCGGCTTCGGGCGATTTGGGATCGAGCAGCCCAAGATTGACCAGATGGCCGCCCCCGTATTCAACGTCGTGCGCGGGGGGAAAGATGCTCGGCCCAAAAAAATCGCCGGTCAGGCCGAAGCAATAAAGGCTCGAGGGACCGGCTGGCGCCCAAGTCCCGTCGGCCAATGGCAGCACCGGCATCCGCGCCTGATTCCAGCGCCAGGCGCGCAGGATGTCCTCGTAGAACTTCCGCGCCTCCTTGAGCAGTCCCTCGGCGGCAGGTTCATGAATATCCACCAGCGCGACGGCAACCGCTTGCATGCCGGCATAGTAGAAGGCGTTGGCGTAGAAATAATAGGCGTACCGGTCCCAGTCGCACAACGTGCTTTGGGGAGTGAATAAGCCGTATTCGGGCGCCTTCTCGCCATTGGGTCGCAGGCGCTTCGTTTTTTCCCGCTGTTGAACGATCCACCTGCAGGTCTTAAGGAGTTGCGGCGAAATCGACCGCAGCCACGACGCATCCCGCGTCAACAGGTAGTGCTGGCCCAGCGTCCAGAGGTTCTGCGCCGTCCCCATGATGGCATAATTGGGTACGAGAAAACCCTTCTCGTTATAACGGGAGAGAAAAAAATCCAGGGAGCGTCGGGCGATGTCGTTGTGCCCCACCAGATCGAGGCCGTTGATCGTGTTCTGCGCCAGCGTGTCGAGCGGGCCGATTGATGAGCCGCCGGAGGCCTCGATCGCTTTCCCATCCGGGTGGCTCTGAAACAGCAGCAGCGAATTGACCTGCGAGGCGCGAATGATGTCGTTGAGCTGCGCCTCGGGCGTTTCGATTTGCATCGCCACGCCAACGACACGCCGCCAATAGTCTTTGGTCCGCGAAACCAGCGCCTCGACATCCACAGCCAGGGACGCATGGTCTTGGGGCGCCACTGTCCAACCCGGAACGCAGACAACCACGCGCCGTTTCTCGCCGGGCGGGATCGTCCCCTGGTACTCAATCAGATTCTCCGTGACGGTCTGGCGCAATTGACCAGCGCCGCTGCGATCGATGAATGCAAAAAGGTTCATTCCCTTTTGCACGCCGACGCCGTGCTCGACCTCCTTCAACGAATCCACGCCGGCCAGCCGCAGCGAGAACATGGCTTCCGCGGCTTCTTTTCCCGGATTCTCCAGGGTATGTTCCATCACGCAGAGCGGCTTGCGATTGATCCAGACGGGATGATCGGAGGAAGCTTCGCTCTCAAAAGGGGCGACGAACGTGCGCTGGCGCCAGACAAGGCCGTGCTCTCGGCTGGTGACGACGGCGATGGGATACCAGCCGTCCTCCAAGTGGCGGTTTATTGCCGGATCAACGTAA
>DATGKC010000152.1:0-7439 GCA_035294845.1 Planctomycetaceae bacterium
CGCCCTGTGCGTTCATTTCCTGATCGCGGCACCGCGGTTCAAATCGGCTGCTTCATTGATCGCAAATTGGCGGCGCGCGGCGCCGCAGGATTGGCGAAAGATCGTCCAGTCAGGAGCGCGAATGGCGCAGCCTCTTGTTCCTGCGGAACCCGCCCGCCCTTCGGGACGGACGGGCCACCCGAATGGGTGGCCCACATCCGAGTGGCCCGGCCGCGCATCGTCGGGTGCCCCGCCTCTTGCATTTCTGAGTCGAGCGACATATTGCTTTTGATTGTCCATCGTTTCGTACCGCACCGGCTCTTGATTAGGACTTCTCATGACTTACCCCATCCGCCCTGGCTCGCGTGTCGCCCTGCTTGTGCTGGGCGCGGCAATTGCCGGTTTCGCCCTGGCTACGGCGAATGATCGAACGGCACCTGCAAACGCCGATCGAACACCGAGTGCAGAAACCTCCAGGAAGGCAGCTCCCGCCGCGCCCGCCCGCGGCGAGCCGGCGAAGGATATTCGCCTCTTGAGCCAACACTTCAACAAACCCGGAAACGACTTGTCGCCCTGGCGGTTCATTCCTGACGAAAACGTCAAGGAGCTGTCGACGGATGAACACCCGGGCCTCGTCACTCTCTGGGAGGCCGGCAAGGGGAGCGACATCAAGGGCATTCTCGCCGATCCGATTCGAATCGACGATTACCCGTTGCCCTGGCAATTTCAGATGGGGATGATCCCCTCGTTCAACGCCCAGGTGGGCATCGGCGGAAAGCCGCAGGCCAATTACGCGATCGGGCTGAATGTGGCCGTCACGTTTTCAGACCCCGCCACGTGGCCCGGCGAACGCGACCAGCGCCCTCCGGACACTCACGATCTTCAACTTCTCGTAGTCCATCTCGGTGTGACCGGCGAGGCGGGCGTCGGTTTGCCCCAGTTCGTTCGCGATCCGTACCCCTCTGGCGAATCGTATTGGGTCTGGGGCCGAGGCGATCTCGATCACAAATCCACGGGCGACTGGCAAGTGCCTTACGTCTGGGTGGGCGACGGCTCGAAATACGGCGGCCCGGCCAGCCAGCGCCTGTTCTTCCGCTGCATTCTCGAAAGCCCGACGATGCTCAGCGTCGGCATTCGCTTCGATGACTATCACGGATGGAACACTCGCCGCATCGACTGCTCATCATTCGGCAAGATCACGGGAGTCTGGGAAATCGGGCCGGTGATCTCGGCCGACCGTTGGATCCCCGACGTGCTGTGCAAGAACCTCCCCGTGCTCAAGGGGGCGTACCCGATCTTCGCCGGCCGCGTCGATGGAGGAAAATATCGGGAAGATTACGTTCAAGTGAACGCGCCCAAACCGCTCCCACCCGATCCCTACTACGAGTACTACGTCGATTACTGCACCTTCAGCCACGTCATGCTCAACACCGGAAACAATGCGCCGTCCCTGGAGCACTACTCCGAGGACTTCAACATCCCCGGTTACACCGGATCGTACGGCTTGCAGGAGCAGAGTGTTCGCGGCGACACGTTCTCGAATCCCGGATATTTCACGCTGATGCTGATGGGACCGGACCTGGGGACGGGGTTTGGATGCGGCGGCTTCATGATCGACTTCGAGCGGTATAAGCCGCCCTTCGAGATCGAAACGTGCGTCAGCGGGCCCGACGACTCCGCCGCCTGGAACTGGTGCCTGCTGCTGGATATCTACGGCGGCGACGGCAAGTCCTGCGGCCGCTGGTTTCCGGGCATCGCCAACGATCCGAAAAAGAAGCGGCATGCTTATTTCGACCTGACCAAGCAGCATCTGATCAAAATCGAATTCGAGCGGGAAGTGCCGGAAGAAGTCCTCGCGCATCGGCCGTTGCACATGCTCTGGCAGGTTCTCGACGACGCGCACATCCGCGTGGGTTTCAAGGCCGGCGAAGATGACGCCTGGCACTTGTCCAAAGTGTTCGACTGTTCCGGGCTGCCGGGCGGTCGCATTACCAAACTGTTCAACAACGGCTTCGGCTCGGGAACCGGCAGAATGTGGGGCGGTCAACCCGGCGCCGCCGCCTACCAGCGCTTTCTGATTCGCTACGTCCATTATCGGTATGGGATATCGGTGGGGAAAGAGACCGATCGCTGAACCGAACAAGTCGAGGCGGCCCCACGAGAGTGCTATCCATTCACAGGAGCTCGATTGATGATGCAACCAGGAAAGACTTCAACACGGTGCGCCCTGCTGATGGTGGTTTGCTTCGCAGTTCACACGTCGTTGGCTGAAGAGGTCAAGAAGCCGACGCGGCCTTTCCCGGGAAATGAAAAGGCCGACATCTGGCTGCTGGCCGGCCAGTCGAACATGGGAGGCTGGGGTCTGCTCAAGGCCCCGATCGAAACGGATCCGCGCGTCATGGAATTCAAGAGTCCCGATTGGGTTCCCGCCGAGAACCCCGCGCACCAGAATTTCGTTTCCCCCGGTTGGGACCCGAACGGCAAGGAATCGGTTCGAGACAACATCCTGCGGCAAAGAGACGATATTCGGTTGCCGGAAGGCTTGACGCCGGAGGGCTGGTTGCAACAGGCGGAAGCTCGGGGCTTGAAACTTGGGGGCGTCGGTCCGGGATTGTTTTTCGCAAAGAATCTCTCGCGCGCGATCAGCCGCCCGATTGGGCTGGTGAATTGGTCTTATGGCGGAGGCGCGATCAAGAGATGGGCGCCGGAGAAAGCCGGTGCGACAACCAACACGAAGGTGCAGGAGATTCTGGATGCCATTGGACCAATCAAGGGCGTGATCTGGTATCAGGGTGAGACCGACGCCCTGCTGCCGGAGACGGCCGAGGCATATGGAGATGCGCTCTTGGGTCTAGTCGACAGCCTGCGACACGATACGCGAGACCCCGATCTGCCCTTTGTTTGCGTTCAAATCGGCCGATATGCCATGCGTGCCGACGAAAAAACGAATCTCGGCTGGGAAAAAGTCCGCGAGGCCCAGCGGATGGCCGCACGCAAGCGCAAAAATGTCTTTCTGACGAGCGCCATTGATTTATTGACCGACGACCCGATCCATGTTTCGTTCGAGGGGCACGAGCGCCTCGGGAAGCGGATCGCGGAAGTCGCCTCGAGCATGGTTTACAAGCTGCCGGCGCGCGGCCGGCCGATCGATTTGGTCTCGGCCGAGGTGATTCAACCTCAGAGCGAGCGGCCGATGATTCGCTTGCGATTCAGCGGAGTCACCGGCCGGCTGCGCGCGGCCGGTCGGGCAACCGGTTTCGAGCTGAGGCAGACGACGCCCGGAAGCGACGTGATGCGGATGGCCTACCGCGTCGATTTCGATCGCGATGATCCGTCGGCTTTGATCGTGGGAGTTTGGCGCCCATTCAAGCAAGAACGCGATCAACTGATCTATGGGATGGGCGTCAATCCTTACGTCAATATCGTTGATGAAAAGGACATGCCTGTTCCGGCATTCGGGCCGATCGATTTGGAGATTCCAAATTGATTGGCGCGCTCAAACCAGCATGTCCTGGATCGGCTCGCCCCACGGGACCAGCGCGAACGGGCGGTTGAGCGAATCATGGAATTCGAACGTGTGCGGGATTCCCAGGGCGCTGTAGATAGTGGCGATGACATCGGCGGGAATCACCGGCTTGTCGATCGGAACGCCGCCGATCTTATCGCTGGCCCCGTGGACATAACCGGGCTTGATCCCGCCCCCGGCCATGAACAGGCTGTAGCAGAACGGCCAGTGCGTGCGTCCCGGAAGGGCGTATCCGGGAACCTCCATGATCCGCGGAGAGCGGCCGAATTCTCCCATCACCACGACGAGCGTGCGGTCGAACAGATCGCGCTCGACGAGGTCGTCG
The DNA here is from genome assembly GCA_035294845.1 of Planctomycetaceae bacterium. Lineage (GTDB taxonomy): Bacteria > Planctomycetota > Planctomycetia > Planctomycetales > Planctomycetaceae > JACQFH01. Next base: position 3,831 of record DATGKC010000152.1, read on the forward strand.
AGCAAACTTCCCAGCGCCATATCCAACGGGGGGAGCAATTCGTTCTTCAAACGATTCACGTGGTCCCAGTGCGTGTCCCAGGTGGCGTTCGCGTCGGGCGCCCACGGAACCGAGACCACGCGCGTCCCCGCTTCGATCAGCCGCCGCGCCAGCAGCACGCTTTGACCGTAAATATTGCGGCCGTAGGCGTCGCGGGTGCGGGCAGGCTCTTCAGAGATCTGGAAGGCGCGCTGCGTGGCCGACGAGCTCAGCAGATTGAACGCCCGCTCGCGAAAACCCTCGACGCCCGCCACGCCCCGCGTTCGGCGGCCGGCAAACTGCACGTCGATCGTCTCTTGCAATGACTGCCGCCGGCTCAGGCGATCGGCCGCCACGTCTGAAGGAAGCGAAAGATCGGGGACCTTAAAGTCGGGGGCGTTGGGGTCCTTGAACACGCACAGAGGATCGAGTCCCTTTCCCAACATGCCGCCGAAAAATCCAGCCTGCGGCGGCCCGCCGATCCCTTCGGTGGTCGTGTAGGGCAGATTGACGAAGGGCACCATCAACTCTTCCGGAGGACGCAGATGCGTCGCCACCGAGCCGATGGCGGGATAATCGTTGGGACCGGTCGGCGTGATCATCGTCGTGTCGCCGCGGTCGTGCCCGGTAATGGCCGTGTAAACGGCGGCGCCGTGCGCGTGGCCGATCAGATGATGCGCCGAGCGAATCAAGGCGCTGCGGTGCATGTGCCGAGCCATTCGCGGCAGGTGTTCTGAAAACTGCACGCCCGGCAGCGACGTGGCGATGGGATCGAATTCGCCGCGGATGTCCTGCGGTGCATCGGGCTTGGGGTCCCACATGTCGAGATGACTGGGGCCGCCGTTGAGGAAAATGAGAATGCAGTGATCGGCGCGGGCCGCAGAACCGTTCACGCGCCGCTCGCCATCGGCCCAAAGCAGCTTGGGAAGCGTGACGCCGGCGAACCCAAACCCGACCGATTCAAGAAGCCGCCTGCGCGTGATCGACGTCTGGTTCAGCAGATGCATCATGTTCTCCGCATTCCAGAATTTATTTATATTACAATATGACAAGCGGGGAGAAAAAGTCAATTGGAAGTCGCCGGCCACAATCGGTGGTTGCAGGGCAAACGCCGGGCATAAAGCAATGATTTGAATTGCAAAAACGACTCGCGCCGATATCGCCTGAAGGGCGGCAAGATGAAAGCCTAGGGCAACGCCCTAGAGAAGAATCAAAAAAGAAAACGCCGCTCTAAATGGGCGAAATAGGAACGGCCAGCGACCAACACGGTCGCGCCAAAATATTTAATCACGTCCGGGCTGCAATTCGCACGTTTGCCGATCGGCCCGAATTGCACTCGATGAACGATCGGTTTGAAATTGATCGATTCTCTTTGCCCGTTCAGGGCAGCGGGTACGCTTTTTTTCGGTCCCCAGGGCTGGATTCTTTCGGCCTTTCAGGCCGCTGGAGTTCAGGCTTTAGCCTGCGCAACCTGGCGTTGAGCACTGTTCGCGCATGCCACCATGACAACCAGCGCGCACCACCGGGGTCCAGTTGCGCAGCCTGAAGGCTGAACTCCAACAGGCGCGATCTGGGAACGCGTGTATGGTCGGGCTAGAATGACGGGTCTGAAATTGACGCCGTTTCTGCATTTCGAAAGCCTGACGTGACGAATCGTAGTGCCTGGGCGGCCAGCGTGCTCATCGTTGTTGCCGCCGGCCATGAATTCACCGGCGCACGTTTGCCGGCGGCCGACAATGATTTCGATCGACATCGCTATGCGCGGCGCGCGTCCGAATATCGCGGCGATTCCGAACGGGGCAACCGGCTCGTGCACGATGCCAAGCGCACGACTTGCCTGCGCTGTCACAAGATCGGCGAGCAAGGTTCCGAATCGGGGCCGAATCTGACGAACGTCGGCGCCAAGCTGGGCCGCGAGCATCTTGTCGAATCGATTCTCGAACCGTCGCGGCAGATCGTCGAGGGTTATCGCGGCATCGTGGTCGTGACGAAAGCCGGCAAGGTGTTGACGGGATTCGCGATTCGCGAGGGAGACGGCGTCCTCAGATTCGTCGATGGCCAAGGCGAACAGGTCGCGATCCCTCTGGCGGAAATCGAAGAGAGAAAACCGCTCGTCGATTCGGCCATGCCCGAGCGGCTGGCAAGCACGCTGTCGGCGGACGAGTTCTGCGACGTCGTGGCGTACCTCGAATCGCTCCGGTCGGCCGACCAGTCTTCGCCGGGCAGCGGAGTTCAAGGCTCGCCTTCAATTCCCCCCGGCTACGAATGGCAAATCATGGCCAAAGGCCTCACCGGGGCGACCGCGATCGCCGCCGCGCCTGACGGCCGCATTTTTGTTTGCGAGCAAACCGGCACACTGCGGGTCGTGAAGGACGATCGACTGCTCGCCGAGCCCTGCCTGCGATTGCCGGTAGACGATCAGTGGGAACGGGGCTTGATCGGCGTCACGGTCGATCCGCGATTTGGCGAAAATCACTTCGTCTATGTCGTGTACGTTGTCCGTGAGCCCTACCCGCACCATCGCGTGAGCCGCTTCACGCTCGCCGGCGACGTGGCGCAAGCCGGCAGCGAGCGCGTTTTGTTCGAAGGGGACGATCAAACGAAGCTGGGGGGCAAAATTCCCGCCGGCCACCAGGGAGGGGCCGTGCATTTCGGCGCCGACGGCAAGCTCTACGTCGCGATCGGCGAACAGACCGCCGAAGCGCCGGCGCAGGCCCTCGACTCGCTGCTGGGCAAAATCTTGCGGATTGATTCCAACGGCTCGATTCCGGCCGACAATCCCTTTGTCGGCGAGACCTCAGGAAAGTACCGGGCCATCTGGGCGCGCGGCTGTCGCAATCCGTTCACGTTCGCCGTCGATCGGCGGACGGGGACGATGCTGATTAACGACGTAGGGGGCCAATTCGAAGAGATCAACCTCGGCACGCCGGGCGCGAATTTCGGCTGGCCGCTTGCCGATCACGGCCCGACGGCCGACAAAAGGTTCCAGGGACCGATTTTCTGGTATCCGCAGGCTTCGATCGGAGGGGCCGCGTTTTGTCCGACCAATGAATCGCCGCACGGTTTTCCTTCGCGGCTTCGCGGCCGCTATTTCTTCATGGACTTCGTCCGCGGCTGGATTCGCTCGCTCGATCCGCATTCGCCAGAGCGGCCCGTGCCGTCGGAGGTCTTCGCCACGGGCCTGACGCGGCCGGTCGATCTGGCGTTCGGCGCCGACGGGTCGCTGTACGTTCTGCTGCGCGATGCCTGGGTGAAAGACGATCATTTCAAACCGGGAACCGGATCGCTGGCCCGCATTCGGCCGGAAAGGGCGCGGTGATTGACAACTGCATGCTTTTGCGTGCCGCGGAATTGTCGGCGTAGCGGAATTCGTGAGAATTCAGAGTCGCAACACGGCGAACACGGAGAAAAGACCGCGGATTACGCGGTCGATGAAGTTCGGCGGGAACACGAGGCCCCGGCCAGTTGAGAACCATGTGGCTTGTCGGCGAAACCTGCGCGCGTGGTCGCCGAGACTCATCACGACGGAGTTGGCTATAGAAAAAAGAAGCGGGAATGCCTCAAATTATGCGGAGGCGTAAGAACGGAGTC
>DATGKC010000153.1:0-10322 GCA_035294845.1 Planctomycetaceae bacterium
GCCGTCGCTGCCTTGCACTGGCGGTCGGAGATTTCGCAAAAAACGCATTCGATCGGATTTCACTGGGGGCCGCAGGCGACGTGGCATTGTGGCGCGGATATGCGGCCGAAAAAGACGCGCCCCCGCCGACAACCAAACGCCTTCGCTTCTGGCTCCACTTTGTGTTCTTCCCACCTCAGTACAGCGCGGCTACAAATCCTCGCATGATGCAGACGCCGCCCGAAGTCCGTGCCGTCAAGGCATCCCCCGAAAAATCGCTACCGCCAAATTAAGCGTGCGCTGTTCGCGGATTCAGCAGCGCTGGGTGTCGTCCGGTCGCCAAGGTGGATGTACTGCGATCAAAACGCGGTAGGGCGTAAGCGAGATTTTACCACCATCCGTACTTCATCGTCCCGTAGCGATCTCGGCCGGGGGCGTAAAACGGCGCAATCGAGGGACCAAAGTAGCGGCCCGGCCCGTAGATCGGGTGATAGCTTCCGATATGCGGCCCGGCCGTATAAGGATTGCCGAATCGATCATACGAAGCACCGGATTTGCCGACGGCTTCTTCCGGCAGTCGCGACGTACCCGCTGGCGCGTGACCGTAGTAGATCGTGGGGTTATACGGAGCGTAGCGCAGGGGGTGCGGACGATCGTAGTAGGGATACGACCTCCAATATCCACCCCACCATTCATCATCGGTGTTGGCTTGAGCCGACGACGCCCACGCCGCAAGTGAAACCGCCACTGCGGCGGCGACGATCGAGAACGCAAGAATTCGACGCATGATTTTAGTCCTCCAGGCCCGGTCTTTTTGACGCGGTTCATTTGGACTTTGTCGCAATTGCAGTGCCGTCGGTCTGAAAAGTCGGCCACAAACAGGGCCGGTGAGAGGCGCGAGGCAACGGCGAATGGCAGCGCAATTTTCCGCGAACTGCGGATTTCTGCAAATTTTTTCTGAAAGAACGCAACACATTGGTATAAAAGCCTTTGTGTTCCTAAACTTTTTCGACAAATTGAGGTTCCAGAACGCATATTCGGGAAAATTCGTGACGTCAAGAGGAGCTATTTTGCGGTTGTCAAATTAGGCCGTGATGTCAAAACCCGGAACAGCGAGCTGCCCGATGTAAGATGCCCAGTCCGGAAGTCAAGTTGCCGAAGCAATGGACCTTGCTGCTGGTCGATGACGATGCGGCTGTGCGCCAATCTCTATTCTCCGCGCTGCTGAATTTCGATTTCACGATCATCCAAGCCGCCGGTCCCGAAGAGGCACTCATTCAATGCACACATCACGACGGACCGATCGACCTCGCGCTCATCGACATGTCGATGCCGCGGATGTGGGGAGACGAACTGGCCAAATTGGTGGCGAGGATTCGTCCGGAGATGCGGATCGTCTTCATCTCCGGTTATTCGACCGATTATCTTTTCCACCGCGGAGTGCTGCGCCCCGATGATCTTTTTATTCAAAAGCCATGCAAGCCCGTGGTCATGGTGAAAACTCTCATAGACATGCTCGACCCCCAACCCGCCACGGTGGTTCCATCTGCCGACGATTCGGCCGGCGAAGCATTGCCGCCAGAGTCCTGATTCCCGCTCTCGCCCGACGCTGCGACCGTCATCTTCCGAACGATCGCGCCGGCCCTCATAAACGGCCGCCATTGGCGCGGCAACTCAACCCGTTATCTCCGCCGCGCTCTCAATCGCGGTGCAGAATATTCCAGTGGCGTCTCTGCGCCGAATGGAACGCCGCCCGAGCCGGCGTCTAAAGCCGCATCCGAATCGAATGCGCTTTGATGCGGCGTCCTTGCAACAGAAACGAAGGTAATCCGCCATGAATGTCTTGAATTATTGGTTCCGGCAATGGACGAACCCCCGGCGGGCCCCATTGCGGCGATCGCGGGATGTTTCTCATTGGATGAAGTTCGCGTGGGCGGCCGAATGTCTCGAAGCGCGCACGCTGCTTTCCAATGTCGCCGTCGTTGTGGCCAACGGCGAAGTCGATCTCAACGGAGACTCGGGAGATCATACGTTCGCCGCTTCCGTCGTAGGCAGCAATCTGGAGCTGGCCGGTTCGAGTGGGACGACATTGACGTTCAATGGAACGACCAGCGCGACCGTCGATATACCGCTCAGCCAGATCACGCCTCTCAAAGGCCTGCATTTCAATATGCAGGGAGGCAACGATACGATCACATTCGATGGCACGGGCCTGGGAACGATTGCCGGCAATGTCGTGGCATTTCTCGGAGGCGGAACGAACTCATTTCAGCTCAAAAACGCAACGGTTGCGGGCGACGTCGATGTCTTTGGCGGGAATAACGGGAATACCGTGACGTTGTCGAGCGACACGATTCAAGACGCCACGATTCTCACCGGCGGTGGAAGCGATTCACTGGCGCTTTCGAGCGTCACATTTCAGGCCGCGCCGCTGTTCCCCAATATCTCGGCCCTGAGCGGCCTGACCGTCGGGGGCAGTCTTTTCGTCAATGCCGGCGGCGGAGACGACACCGTCGCGCTGGACTCGGTTACCGGCGCAACTTCGCTCTTGGGCAGTTGGTGGAATATCTCCGGGGGCCTGTTGGGGAACGACACCACGACGCTTGACTCGGTAACGACTCACGGCCCCACGTTCGTCACGGGAGGCTTGGGAAACGAAACTGTGAGCGCCACGGGAAGCACCTTCAACGGGCCCACGCTCGTCGCCTCGATCGCTGGACAAAACCAGATCAATGTGAAAACGTCGACCTTCGCCGGCCCGGCGCTGCTCTCGACCGGCATCGGCGATTCGCCGACGATCTCGGTCGAAGACTCGACGTTTCAGTCGTCGGCGAGCTTTGTTGAAGTCGGAAAGAATTCCCAGCTCGATCTGGAGTCGTCTGGAACTTCGGGCGCGGGCTCCACTTTCCAGGGCCCTGTCGTCGCCGCGCTCCCTGGGCCCTCGGCAACCGTCAACATCGGCAGTTCGTCATCGTCGGACAAGGTCGCCTTCAACGACTTTGTGATCATTGTGGGGGGCGTGCCGCAAGCGACTGTGAACATCGTCACCGCTGCGACGACGATCGACAACGACAAACTCTTTTTGCTTTTGGCTCAGCGAAATAATGTCTGATCGCTGCTTGTGAGTTGCCGGTGGCTGCGGCCCAATTCGCCGGAGTTGCCTGAATTCGGCAGCGGTTAGCTGACTTCGCCAGACGTCGCCGATTCGCCGGAATTCAAAACCCCGCCTGGCGCAGACGCTTAGCCGGCGGGGCCAGAACCTCAAATGGGATTCGCAACATTTCCGCCTCCAACGTTTTTCGGATGGGGCCGACTTCGTCAACCTCGAAGGGATGGCCGATGCGGTTGCCGGCAAGGTCTTCGAGTGTCGTGTCGATGACGATTTGATGCCGACCTGAGCTCCACAGGCCCTCTGGCCGAAACTCCCAACGGCGTTCTTCATCGCCGACCGTGATTCGGCCGCCGATCATCTTGCCGCCCTCATCAGCCACCGCGATCGTGCGCTCCAGCAGCGCGTGATCGAGGGGACGCGGCAGCTTGATCCTCAGAGGTTCGCGCGATCCGGCGGCCGGCAAATCGACCTTCCATTCCGCAGGCTCGATAGCTGCATCGACCGGAGGTCCGGCTCGAAACCGCTTCTTAAAGTCGCCCTTAAGCGCTTGGCCCATCGCATCGCGCCAGCCGCGCTCGATCACGAGCGTATATTCGCGACCGGCCGCCAGAACGGGGCCTGCGTCCAGGCGAGGCTTCACTTCCCGCTTGATCCGCCCGGGATCAATCAGCAGCGTCAGCCGCCGGCCCGTCCGGTCCCATAGTTCTTCACTGAGCTCGAGAAAAGGTTGATCAATATTCATTCCGTCAGAATTGACCAACCGCAGGTGTTCATAAGCCTCTCCCTGAGCCATCGGCGCTGAAAAATGGATATAAAATCGCAATTGGTTTTCAGGAAGCACTTCCGCGCTCGGGTAAACCTGCGTGACCTCTGTCGCCCGCCCCGCCACGGCTTCTGGCACGGCGACAGTCAGGGCAATCTCTTCGGTGGAATCGCCGTCCGGCAAATCGACGAGCGGGCGCAAGTGCAGCACGGCCCGATAGCGCATACCGGGCCGCAGTGCATATCGCGGTGTGAATCGCAATGACGAACCGTCGACGGAGTAAGTTCCCACGATGGCCGGCTGGTCGGGAACGGCTGGCTCGTCAATCACATGCATGGAAAAAATCTCGGCCCACGCGTCGGCATCGTTGCGCTTGGCGATTTCCTTGAGCCTGGCGGTCGAAAGTCCCGTCGCCTCGAAAGCGGCGGGCCGATCACGCTGATCGCGAATGACGCTGATCGTCGGCCGATTTGCCGGGCCTGCCGCCAATGTTGCGGCAACGCCCACGGCAATACAGCCAGTCAACCCGATCATCATTCGCAACGATCTGGACATGGCAGAGTGAATGCAGCTTTGAAACGTCGATTTGCGCCCGGATTTGCCTGGATGTCGGACGAAAATCCAAAACATTGCGTGCGGCCACCACGGCGAAGGCACGATGGTTCGCACGCGTCCTGAACAAACGGAACTCAGGGGAGTGGCACGCCTTCCAGATTCAGCCCGTTGCCCGTCCGCACCAGCAGCAACGCGTAATCGTTCCCCAATTTGTCGAGATGTTCGACGCCTTTGAGGTTGGCCAGCGTGTCGTAATGCAGGCCCGCCGTGCCGCCCCCCTTCACCGGCTCGGTGATGCCTTGCTGCTGCTCAATATTGTCGGTCGAAATCTTCATCACGCCGCGGTTGCTGTTGGCCAGAAGCAAATACGTGCGGCCCTCCTTTTGATACGAGATGATGTCGAGCGGCCGATTCATGTTCCCCAATTCCGCCACGGTCGTCCCCTTCAGCTTGGCGCCGGCCTTGAGCTCCGACACGGGCACGGTGACGAGAGGCGTGCAGGTGTAGGCCGCGAGAAGGTGAGGTTCTCCCCCGATGTTGAACGGGACGAACGTTCGCACGGGAGCCCGCGTCTCAAATTGACCGTGCGCGCCGTGATAAATCTCGACGCCTGCTCCCGGATCGGGGCCGCTGAACGGAAACTCGATCGCCCGCAGCTTCGAGGCGAATTCCTCATTCGACAATCCCGCCACGAACAGCCGTCCGTCCACAAAGTGCAAATCGGTGATCGATTCCAGGCGCCGGCTATTGCCGCGCTGGTCCTTTTCATCCGGTCCGGGCACATTGGTCAAAGAGACTTTTGCATAATGCACATTATCGAGCGATAACAGCGCCAACTTGCCGCTGGGGCCAACCGTGGCGATGACCGGCTCGGCGTCGGGCCCGCGACCTCGGGCGACGCTCAGGTATACCGTTGCGGAACCGGGCTGAACCGCTAGGTCGTTGATTCGGATATCGCTCGCCTTGGTTCCCAAGAGAGCCGCAAGCTTGGCATCGATGCCTTCGATTTTGAACTCGGCGGCCGGCTTTCCGCCTGAAGCGCGCTCGACTCCGATCGCGAAAATCGCTGCGCCCTGCGCGTCGCCTACAAACAGAACCCCTTCGGGGCCAAACGCGAGTTGGCCGGCGGATTTCAGGTCGGGCTTGCCGGTTTTGTCGAGGCCGGCCGGCGCGGCGACCGCCAAAGCGGTGCCGGCAGCGATGCACAATGTCAATGACGCGCACAACACCGATGAAAGCAATCGAGACATGGCGGGTTCCTCCATTGGGGGACTTGACTGTGTTTCCAAGCGCGTCGTCGCCATAATGCCGATGACGATCTGGCGGGCCGGCATGGCAAGCGTATTTCGGGCCGACCGCCGAGGAGAAGATTATCATATTGAGCGCCGACGCGAAACCGAACACACGCGTCGCCGCCTGGAGACAGCCTTGCCAGAGCGTGTCGACTATCGTAGCGTGGGCGGTAGCTCGTAAGAACAATTTCTTTTCAACGTCGATAGTCGTCCGCCCAAAGGTCTCTCCGCCAATTCGCCAGCCACGCAAAGGAGCACAAGTGCCGCATTTTCCGCAGCTTTATGAGGCCATGCGCCTGGTCGACGAATGCTACAAACAGCGTGGGATTTTCCAGGATCGTTTCGGTTTCGGAAACAAACCCGCTGTCGTCGTGGTCGATTTCGCTTACGGATGGACCGACGATTCTTATGCCGGAGGCAGCCGCCGGCTCGATGCGCCGGTCGAAAACACCGCGCGGCTGCTCGAATATATTCGAAGTCACGGGAAGCCGGTGCCGATCGTTTACACGACCAGTCCCTATCATCCCGGGACGGGCGACCAGCCGTTCAAAACGGCGGCCGACAATTCACCGAAGTTCCGCGCCTGGGAGGAACGCGCGTGCCGCATTGACGATCGAGTCGCTCCCACCAGCCGCGATCTGGTCATCGAAAAAGAGAACGCCAGCGCGTTTTTTGGGACTCACCTGGCTGGACATCTCATCCAGCACGGCGTCGATACCGTGCTCATCACCGGTTGCAGCACGAGCGCGTGCATCCGCGCCACGGCGACGGACGCCAAGAGTTACCGTTTCAAGCCCACGATTATTCGCGACTGCGTCGGCGACCGCGCCGAAGCGGCTCACGAATGGACGTTGTTCGACATTCAGGCCCGCTTCGCCGATGTCGAACCGCTGGAAAGTGTGCTCAAGTACCTGGAACGACTCTGAACGCCGGCACTCGATTCCCACCGGCCCAGCGGCTAGAATGGCGGGTGCGGGTTGATTTTCAGTTTCTCGTTGCGGAGAGCGTTCATGCTCGAACGGCGTGAGTTGTTTCCTCATGTGATTGAAATGAATTACCAGGCGCGCCGCCGGATGGGCTGCTGCGTCTACCTGGTGTTCGACCGCGACGAATGGCTGCTGATCGACATCGGATACGAAGACACCGTCCGCGAAATTATCGACCTCATTCGGCAGCTTGATTTTCCCCTTTCGAAGTGCAAATACCTCGTCGTCACACACGCCGACGCCGATCATATTCAAGGTCTCAAGCTCGCGCACGATCTTTTGCCGCAGGCCCAGACCGTCGGCCACCCCCTTGCCGCTCACGCGCTGGCCGAGGGAGATCGCATTCTGACTTACGCCGAGATTCCGGCCCAGGGAATATCCATCCATTTGCCCCTGGTGCGCCTCGACCGCACGATCGACGAGGGAGACGTGCTCGAGATCGGCCAGCAGAAGCTGGAGGTCTGGCATACACCCGGTCATACGCAAAGCCAGCTTGCCTTCAGGCTGGGCGAACTGCTTTTTTCGGGAGACAACATCTTTCGCGACGGCTGCGTGGGAAATATCGACGCGCATCACGGGTCGGACATTACGGCGTTCATCCGATCGCTCGAGCGGATTCGCGATAGCGACGTCAAATGGCTGCTCCCCAGCCACGGCCCGGCCTTTCGAAAGGACAATCGGTTGCTGAACGCGACTATCGACCGGCTCGAAACGTATCAGCACATGGCCGACTTCGGGACGTGCGCCCTCGATTGGCCTTTGCTCGATGAATGGGAAGCCGAGCTCTCGCAGCGATTTAATCCCGAAATGGTGTGAAATTCCAACCGGCCTGGATGGGGCAACGCCGCGAGCCGAAGCTGGACAACGGGCGAATTTCCAGGGGCAGCGATCGTCGAACGATGTCGAGTCTCGTCACCTATTGCGTCCTCGTCATGGCCGCCTCGCTCGCGGGAGGCGAGCTGTTGTCGCTGTTTCGGCTGACTCACACCACGATGCAGGTGCTGGTGAGCGGAGTCGCGGGACTCATGCTGGGAATCGCGCTGTTCCACATGATTCCCCATGCGGCTGTTGAAGCCGTATCGCTCGATGCCGTCATGCTGGGCACGATGTGCGGTTTGCTCACGACTTTTATACTGATTCGCGTCTTCAACTTTCATCAGCACGGCGTGGCGGAGACGACTGAAATCGTCGAGGGTCCTCACGCGACGCACAAACACGACGATGCCCGCCATCGACAACGCGCCGAGCAGCCTCCGGGCGCCGAGCACACCGTCGGCGCAAAGCTCAATGTGCGGCGAAGGATGAGTTGGGTGGGGATCGGGGTCGGATTGACAATTCACGCCCTGTTTGACGGCGCGGCTCTGGCCGCCAGCATTCGGGCCGACGCCCACAATGCGCCCGGCTCCGAGGCGCTCGGTTTTGCCACGTTTCTGGCCGTCTTTTTTCATAAGCCGCTCGACTCGATGTCGATTACGTCGCTAATGGCGGCGGCCGAGACGAGTGCCACCCGGCGCAAAATCAATGTCGCGTATTCGCTCGCCACCCCCGTGGGAGCCGCTCTGTTTTGGATGGGCAGCGAGTGGTTTGGCGCCGGCATCGTCGGCTGCGCCCTGGCGTTTTCTGCCGGAGTCTTCCTGTGCATTTCGCTGAGCGATCTTCTGCCGGAGCTGCAGTTTCACTCGCACGACCGATTCAAACTTTCGGCGGCGCTTTTGGTGGGCGTGGGAGTGGCGTGGGCCATTGGGTATTTTGAGCCTCCGCATGCCCATGCGCGAAAATCGGTGCCGGCGTCCGCCTTGCCTCAATTGTTGCCTCGGACTAAAATTCAACACTGAGCGCGGCATTCTCTGCCAAAAAGGCAGCGACGGCTTGCACCAGCCCGCTGTGTTCTGGCATTGTGAAGTCGCAGATCAGCCGCGATCAGGTCAGAGCGATTTTGACACGCGTGAGGCCCTTTAGCCGCATTTGCAAGCGGAGTTTCGTTTCCACCCCGGATTTCGTGACGTATGGTTAAGCGGTTTGGGAGCCTAATCCCAGCCCCATTCAACACTTGGCATACGGATTGCTAAAAAACCGATAAACGCGAGGCACACAATCAGGGCCTTGCAATCCATGGCTGGCGCGACTCCAGATACGGACGCAGCGCCGGGGAATTCAGGAGATCATCAACATGTACGAGCGCTTTACTGACCGGGCCCGCAAGGTCATGCAGTTGGCCAACCAGGAGGCCCAGCGCTTCAACCACGAATACATCGGCACCGAACACATTCTTTTGGGCCTCGTGAAGGAAGGCTCAGGCGTTGCAGCCAACGTTCTCAAAAACCTCGATGTCGACCTCCGCAAGATTCGCCTCGAAGTCGAAAAAATCGTGCAGTCGGGGCCCGACATGGTCACAATGGGCAAGCTGCCGCAGACTCCGCGCGCAAAAAAGGTCATCGAGTATTCGATGGAAGAGGCGCGGAACCTCAACCACAACTACGTCGGCACCGAGCACATTTTGCTGGGGCTGTTGCGCGAGCAAGAGGGGGTGGCGGCCCAGGTGCTCATGAATCTGGGGCTTAAGCTCGAAGACGTGCGCGAAGAGGTCTTGAACCTCTTGGGACACGGCATGGAAACGTCGGAAGCCGGCGAGCGGTCGGTCAGCAGCGGCGGCAGCACCAAGGGGGGCAAGAGCAAGACCCCGGCGCTCGACAGCTTCGGTCGCGACCTCACCGAGCTGGCCCGCCAGGGGAAGCTCGATCCGGTCATCGGCCGCCAAAACGAAATCGAGCGCGTAATTCAGATCTTGAGCCGCCGCCAGAAGAATAACCCGGTGCTCCTGGGCGAAGCGGGCGTCGGCAAAACGGCCATCGTCGAAGGCTTCGCACAGATGGTCGTCGAGAACAACGTTCCCGAGTTGCTCAGAGACAAGCGCATCGTCGTGCTCGATCTGGCGATGATGGTCGCCGGCACGAAGTATCGGGGCCAGTTCGAAGAGCGAATCAAGGCCGTGATGAACGAAGTCCGCCGCGCGAAGAACACGATTCTGTTCATCGACGAATTGCACACGCTGGTGGGCGCTGGCGGCGCCGAAGGCGCCATCGACGCCTCGAACGTGCTGAAGCCGGCCCTGAGCCGCGGCGAATTGCAATGCATCGGCGCCACGACGCTCGATGAGTATCGCAAGTACATCGAGAAAGACGGGGCGCTGGAGCGCCGGTTCCAGACCGTGCTCGTCGAACCGCCCAGCCAGGACGAGGCGGTCGAGATTCTGCGCGGCCTGCGCGACCGGTATGAGGCGCACCACCGCGTGCGCATCACCGAAGAGGCGCTCAAGGCCGCGGTCGAGCTCTCTTCGCGCTATATCACTGGCCGGTGCCTGCCCGACAAGGCGATCGACGTGATCGACGAAGCGGGGGCGCGAATACGCCTCAAGTCGATGGTCCGCCCGCCGGACCTCAAGGACATCGAAGAAGAGATCGAGCGGCTCAACCAGGCGAAAGAAGAGGCGGTCGCCAATCAGGACTTCGAGAAAGCCGCCTCGCTCCGCGACAAGGCAGACAAGAAGAAGAAAGAGAAAGAGAACCTGGCCCGCGATTGGCGCGAAAAGGCGCAGGAATCCGACGGGCTGGTCGACGAAGAAGTCATCGCCGAAG
>DATGKC010000154.1:0-16525 GCA_035294845.1 Planctomycetaceae bacterium
CCGAGACGGGAAATACGGCTCGGCAGCCGATGCAGATGGCCGCCAGAAGCAGCGCCCATCCCAGACCGCGGACCAGCGGATCGTGCTCTGTCCTCCGCGAAAAGAGGCGCGCGTCAATAACCGCCATTGCCACCAGGACGAACCACGCCCCTACGCCAAATGCCGTGCGCAAATGATGGGCGATCCAGGCGCCGGCTGGGCCGCAGGTGTTGGCGTTTTGGCTGGGCACCGGGTAGACCGCCGCGGCAGGCGGGTCGGCCGGATCGTGGCTCAAAAGACTCAGTGCCACGAAAACGGCGGCCGCCAACAGGCACAAGGCCAGCAAATCGGTTTTTAGCCGATGGCGATCGTTCATGATCGAAAACTTACCACACCCGCGGCGGCCTGTGGGCAAAGGGCAACAACGGTTGATGCGTTTCGGAAACGTCGCGGTCCGGTTGCAGCGAACGAAGCGTCTGGAGCGCTCAATGGCATGATGACGCTGCCATCGTGCCCGCATGGACCGGACTATCGCGACTTTTGGGCGAGGTTCGACTCGATCCAGGCAATCAGCTCGCGGGCGATTTCGGCCTTGCCGGCATCCCAAGTTGCAACGACAAGGCCGCTTCCGTCGATCAATTCGATGCGATTGGAATCACTGCCAATCGTCGCCGGATCGTTGAGTACGATGGCGTCGCAGCCTTTGGCATGCAGTTTACGCAGGGCGTTTTCGCGCTGGTTTGTGGATTCCAGTGCGAAGCCCACGATCCAGCGATTTGATTTTTGACGTCCCAGATCGGCCAGAATATCGGGCGTCTCGACGAACTCGACAAATAGGGGCCTGCCGGCCTTCGCGATTTTCCCGGCCAGGCGCTGGCGGGGGCGATAGTCGCAGACGGCCGCCGCGCCGATTGCCCCATCGCACCCGGCGAAGCATTCCAGACACGCTTCATGCATTTCGCTCGTCGTTTCGACGGCGTGAAATTCGCAGCCGAGCGGGGCCTTCAGCGCCACAGGACCGCTGACAAGCACCGCTTGGTGGCCGGCGAGAAGGGCCGCTTCGGCCAGGGCGTACCCCATCTTTCCGCTGCTCGCGTTGGAAAGAAAGCGGACATCGTCAAGGTATTCGCGCGTTGGACCAGCCGTGATCAGAATGCGCATGATAACCGGTATCCGGTGGAAAGACTCTGGATAGATCGCCCAGTTTATTCAGGCGCGGCCGAATGTCCGCCTGTCGATGCCAGCAGTCGCCCGACGCGCTCGAAAATCTGCTGCGGCTCGGCCATCCGCCCAGGGCCCGTTATGCCGCAGCTCAGCCATCCTTCGCCCGGCTCGATCACATCGACGCCATCGGCCTTCAACTGGGCCAGATTGCGCTGGACCGACGGTTTTCCCCACATCTCGGAATTCATGGCCGGCGCGAGGAGCACGGGACCGGTGAAGGCCAGATAGACGGTCGAAAGGAGATCGTCGGCGATCCCGTGTGCGAATTTCGCCAGGCAGTCGGCGCTCGCGGGGGCGACGATGAAGATTTTCGCTCTGCGGGCCAGGCCGATGTGCTCTCCCAAAGGATGTTCGCGCGGCGAGAAGAGCTTGGAATGAACGGGTCGGTTTGTCAGCGCTTCGAAGGTCGTGGCTCCCACGAACTTGTGGGCGGCGCGCGTCATGACAACCGAGACGGCCGCCCCCGACTGCACGAGCCGGCTGGCCAGGTCGGCCGACTTGTAGGCGGCGATCCCCCCCGTAATGCCCAGAAGAATTTCGGACCCCTGCATGGCCGCCGGCCTTCGCGCTACAGATCGTCGAGATTGGGTCCGGCGTCTTGCGCCAAATCGGGCCCTTGCTCGCCGACAACGGCAACTTTGCCCATCGGATCGAGATAAATCTTGTCCTGCATGATTTCTTGAATCACCACTTCCATGGGGTTTTTCGTCTGCAATTCGACCAGTGGACGCGAGCCCCGGTTGAGCGCCACCAGGCGCTTTTGAATCAGGGTCGAAAGCTTGAATCGGCCGCCCACTTTGTTCACGATCTGTTCTTCTTTCAATTCTTCCAGCATCGTTTACCGCCTCCAGGACGAAATAATGTTGACGATTTCCGCCACCGCACGATCGAGGTCGTCGTTGATCACCTGATAGCGATACTCCGGCGCACGCTTGAGTTCGCTTCGCGCATTGGCCAGACGGCGCTCGATGACCTCGTCAGCATCGGTGCCGCGGCCCCGCAGCCGCCTTTCATATTCCGCTTCCGATGACGTTCTCAAAAAAATAGTCAGGGCCCCGGGGTAACTTTGCATAATTTGCAATGCCCCCTGCACGTCGATTTCGAGCAGCGCCCAGCCTCCCAGTTTGCGGGCCCGTTCGACCTCGCTTTTCAACGTTCCATACCAGTTTCCGTTGCCATGCACCTCGGCGCATTCGAGAAAATCGCCGCGCTGCTTTCGTTCGGCGAATTCTTCCGGCGTCAGAAAATAGTAGTTCCTTCCGTCGATTTCATTTTTCCGCGGCGGACGAGTGGTGGCCGAGACCGCCTTGACGAGCCTGACCGGCGAGCGTTCGAGCAGGCGTTCGACGATCGTCGTCTTTCCGCTGCCACTGGGGCCGGAAAGAACCACAAACTGCATATCCGAAAAACCGCCTGCGTCGCTCACGCCTTTCTCATTCTACGTTTTGCAGTATCTCGCGCATTTTTTCAATGGCCGCCTTCATCTCGACGACGCTGTGGGCAATCGTCACATTGTTCGCCTTCGACCCGATGGTATTGACCTCCCGGTTCATTTCCTGGCTGAGGAAATCGAGTTTGCGTCCCGCCGAGGCCGGCTCGCGCAGGAACGTTTGAAACTGCTCCAGATGCGAGCGAAGCCGGGTGATCTCTTCATTGATATCGCTACGGTCGGAAAAGATGCTGACTTCGCGAATGAGGTCGGGCTCGACGACGGCGACGCCCGAAGCACTGACGAGCTGGCGCACGCGCTCGAGCAATTTCACGCGGTACTCGGCGACAACCTGGGGCGCCAAGGCCGCCACATCGGTCAATCGCGCAGCGATCGTGCGCGCGTTCTCGCTCAGTTCGCGCTCCATCGATCGCCCCTCTTCGGCGCGAAAGGCGCCCAGTTTCATGAGCGCCTCGGCCAACAGCCGGCGAATCATCTCGCCGTCGGCGTGCAAATCGACCGAACGCCTCGATTCATCAGCCACGACGCCCGGGGCCGAAAGCAAATATCCCAGCTCGGCCGGCGGCGGCGCATGGAGCTCCCGCGCCGCCTCATGGAGCTGCGACCAGTAGCTCTTGAGCGCAACCTGATTCAAGGCGAATTCCTCGGGACACCACAGCCGGTCAACACGAACGGTGACATTGACGGTGCCGCGGCTGATCGATTCGCGGACCAGCCGCTCAATGTCTCCCTCGAGGGCTGCGTAAGCTTCGGAACACTTGGTGCTGATCTTGAGGTAACGATTGTTGACGGCGCGAACCTCAACCGAAGCCGACAGGCGCTCGTCCTGGCAACGCGCGTCTCCGAATCCTGTCATGCTCAATAGCACGGGCGCCTCATGAGCAGATCGCCTTCTTGCCGATGCTGCCTGTCATTGCTCGTTCGAGGAATCTTTCTGATCCGACTCGGCTCCGTCCGGCTTGCCGGATTTTCCCGAGGTATCATTCGACTTTCCGCCTTCGTTTTCGGCCTCATCCTCATCCGCAGGCTTGGTTTGGCCGGATTTCGATTCCTTCTCGCTGCCCATGCCCGCATCCGACGGCTTGACCTCTTCCACTTCTTCTCGCCCCGCATAAGTGGCGTTATCCTCAACTTGCAGCCGCCAAGCGGTAAGGCAAGCCAGCGTCACCCAAATCACGACCGTGACGATCGTGATGACGGTGAAGACATCGCCCGCCTTGGTGCCGAACGCGCTTTGCCCCCCCAGTCCGCCGAATGCACCGGCCAGACCGCCTCCGCGTCCGCGCTGCAACAAAATCACAATCATCAGAAAGATGCTGACGAGGGCCAACAACGCCAGCAGGAAATCTCCCAAGCTCATATTCGCTCTCCCGCATTCCCGAATTCGACCAGCACTGGCTTCATATCATCAGCCGTTCGCGATTTGAGCAGCGCGAATGATCGGCAGAAAATCATCCACTTTCAGGCTGGCCCCGCCGACCAGGGCGCCGTCGACATTGGGCTGCTCAAGCAGCGACTGCGCGTTTTGCGGCTTCACGCTGCCTCCGTACAGAATCCTTGTGGCGGCGGCACTCTCTAGATTGTAACGACTCTCCAGCCACCTGCGTAGGTGAAGGTGAGCCGATTCGGCCTGTTCCGTCGTGGCTGTGACGCCGGTGCCGATCGCCCAGACCGGTTCGTAAGCAATCGCGAATCGTTCGAGGCCCGCTTGATCGACGCCCGCCAGCGAGCCTTGCATCTGTGCATCGAGGACGCGCTCGGTCGCCCCTGACTGCCGCTGACTCAATGTCTCTCCGACGCATAAAATCACCGAGAGGCCTTTGGCAGAAGCCGCGCGGGCCTTCTTGCTGACGAGTTCGTCGGACTCACCGAAAATCAGCCGTCGCTCGCTGTGCCCCAGAATGACCCATCGGCAGCCGACATCGACCAGCATGTCGAGCGCGACTTCGCCGGTGAACGCCCCCGGTTGCTCGTGCCAGGCGTTTTGGGCGCCCAGCTCGATTCCACTGCCGGCGATTGCCTTGGCGACGGCCGAAAGATATGGAAAGGCAGGGCACACCGCGACTTCGACCCCGGCGAGCGGCTCAGGCAGCGCGGCAGCCAAGGCCCCGGCCAGCTCGGTGGCCCCTTTGCCGAGCAGGTTCATTTTCCAGTTTCCAGCCACGAAGAATCGACTCATCGGATTCGCTCATTTACCTGCGGGCTAAAGGCCTGCTCCGTTCGCATGCGCGCGAGGCGCTAAACGGCGCGCGGCGCAGGGATGGTTCGCTTGAGAACGGCGGCCACCTGCCGCATTTGCCCCATTATGGCGGCATATTGCCCGGGAAGCAGCGCCTGGGGGCCATCGCTCATCGCCTTTTCAGGACAATTGTGAACCTCGATATGCACGCCGTCGGCCCCGGCAGCCACCGCGGCCAGCGACATCGCAGGTATGAGATCGGGTCGCCCGGTCGCATGACTGGGATCGACGATAATCGGCAGATGGCTTTGTCCTTTGGCATTCGGCACGATCGACAGATCGAGCAGATTACGGGTCGACGAATCAAAGCTCTTGATGCCGCGCTCGCAAAGAATGACCCGCTTGTTTCCCCCCGCGAGAATATATTCGGCCGACATCAAGAGATCGGCAACGGTCGCACTCATCCCGCGTTTGAGCAGCACGGGGCGCTTCGTC
Organism: Planctomycetaceae bacterium; assembly: GCA_035294845.1. Lineage (GTDB taxonomy): Bacteria > Planctomycetota > Planctomycetia > Planctomycetales > Planctomycetaceae > JACQFH01. The sequence continues at coordinate 5,328 of DATGKC010000154.1, forward strand.
TGCCCGACTTCGTTGAGCAGATTGAAGTTTTGCATGTTTCGTGCGCCGATTTGAAAAATGTCGGTGTATCGGTCGACCAGCTCGACTTGCCGAGGGTCCATCACTTCGGTGACGACCGGCATGTGCAATTCGTCGCCCACGGCGCGCAAAATGGCGAGGCCCTCCTGGCCCAGCCCCTGAAAGCTGTAGGGGCTGGTCCGCGGTTTGTAGGCACCCCCGCGAAGGATATTCGCCCCGGCCGCCTTCACCGCACGCGCGATCTCCAAAAGAATGTCGGGCCCCTCGATCGCGCAGGGGCCGGCAATCATCGCCAGAGCCCCGCCGCCGACCTTGACGCCGCATCCCACGTCGATCACCGAATCTTCGGCTTGATATTCGCGGCTGGCCAGCTTAAACGGCTTGAGAATGGGTACGACTTCTTCGACCCCGGGAATCGCGGCCAGCGGTGCGTTGCGCACGGCGTCTTCTTCGCCGATAACGCCGATGATCGTGCGTTTGATTCCGCGGCTGACATCGGTGCGCAGCCCCATCTCGTGGATGTGCGCCACGATGTGGTCGATCTGCTCCTGCGTTGAATCGGGCTTGACGACAATGATCATTCGACAGGTTCGCTCCTGGGATACGAGCCGAGCAATTCCAGCCGCAGGGCTTTGCGCTCGAGTTCGCCGACCGTCCGCTTGGTGCGGGCGTCTGCTGCGTGCCCCTCGAACTCGAGGAAGAACACGTAGCCGACTTCCGGGCCCTTAAGCGGGAATGACTCGATCCACGTCAGATTGACGTTGTTCTTTTTGAACGCAGTCAGCGCTTCGGCCAGCGCCCCGGGCTTATGAGGAATCTGCAAAAGGACGGCCGTCTTGTCGTCGCCGGTCGATCGAGTCGCTTCGTCGCCGATCACCGCGAACCGCGTGACGTTGCATTTATTGTCTTCAATGTGCTCGGCGACGATTTGCAATTCGTATTGCACGGCCGCCTGGCGGCTGGCGACGGCCGCCGCGCCGAACTTGTCGCGCGCCAATTGCGCCGCGGTCGATGTGCTGGTGACCTCGATCAGCCGCGCCTGGGCCATATTGCGGCTCAGCCAATCGCGGCACTGTGAAAGCGCCTGGGGCTTGCTATAGATTTCAGCGATCTCGCTGCGCTGGCACCGGGCCATGAGGTTGTGATGGATCGCCAACTGCACTTCGCCGCAAATCTTGAGCGGCAGCCGCGTGAACATATCCAGCGTGTCAACCACGCGCCCGTCGGTGCTGTTTTCAATGGGAGCGATGCCGTAATCGGCATGCCCGCGATTGACTTCTTCGAAGACGGCCGCAATGCTGTTGACGGGAATAAGGGTGGTCGCAGAGCCGAAGCGTTCCATCGCCGCCAGATGCGTGAAGCTATACGCAGGACCCAGGTAGGCGATTTTGAGCGTTTTTACGACCCCGCGAGCGCCGCTGATCATTTCGCGGAAGATTCCGCGCACGGCGGGTTCTGTGAGCGGTCCAGGATTTCCCTTCTTGATCAGTTCGGACAACTGGTCGTCGGCGAAGGGAGAAAACAACGACTTTTGCGGGTTCGATTGTCCCTGAATCAGTTTGACCGTCAGGGCTGCGCGCCGGCTGACCAATTTGATGATTTCTCTATCCAATCGGCGAACTTCCGACTCCGAGGCGCCTGTTGAATCCTTCGGGGAAGAAGTTGGATGAGTTGGACTCTTTGATTTGGCTGATTTTGCGGGATTTCGGCCGCGTTTCGGGTCTTTCCTGGCCATTCGTGCCTTTCAAGGCGAACACACCCATCGCGTCGGCATTCCCTTGCCTCCATAAAGTCAAACTGCGGTTGGCTTTTGTACTGACCGCCGTAGGGAGTGTCAAGCAGCCGCACTGCAAGTTCAGCCGAAAAGGCCGTAGGAACGCGATAGCGATGTTGCCGCATGCGAGGCGGCGGCCAATTTGGCAGCGCGATCGAAAAACGGTAGGATCAAAGAAGTTGCCAAATTGGCACCAAATGCGCATTCCCGCAATTTTCGCATCTCCCATTCACGCGGATCAAGTTCAAGGTACTCAATGATTTGTGAAAAGTCTCTGTTATCGGCGGAGGGCGGCACATGCTTTGCGAAATAACTATTCGGACTATTGCATTCGGCGATTGGGATGTTTACTGACTCGTTCTCTAGTAATTAAATTGTGAAAACAGGGATCGAGAAACGAGGATGAGGCCTTCGAACAAGGAGAGTCGATATGGCGGCGCGCGGTGAAAAAATTGTCGGCATCGATCTGGGGACGACGAATTCGGTCGTCGCCGTGATGGAAGGCGGCGAAGTCAAGGTGATCCCGAATCTCGAAGGCAACCGATTGACTCCCAGCGTCGTGGCGTTCACCGACAAGGGAGAAATCCTGGTCGGCGATCCCGCCAAGAGGCAAGCCGTGACGAATCCCAGACGAACGGTTTACTCGATCAAACGCTTTATGGGGCGGCGCCACAGCGAAGTGGCCACGGAAGAAAAAATGGTTCCCTACGAGATCATCGGGGGCGCCAGCGAATACGTGAAGGTCAAAGCCGGCGATAAGCAATTCACGCCTCCGGAAATTTCCGCGCATATTCTTCGCAAACTCAAAGAGGCGGCCGAGAGTTACCTGGGCCATAAGGTCAATCGGGCCGTGATCACTGTGCCGGCGTACTTCAACGACGCCCAGAGGCAGGCCACCAAAGACGCCGGGCAGATCGCCGGCCTGGAAGTTGAACGAATCATCAACGAGCCGACCGCTGCGGCCCTGGCTTATGGGCTTGAGAAGAAAAAAGAAGAGAAAATCGTCGTGTTCGACCTGGGTGGGGGGACGTTCGATGTGTCTGTGCTGGAAGTCGGCGATGACGTAGTCGAAGTCCTGAGCACCAATGGCGACACGCATTTGGGCGGCGACGACTTAGACGAAGAGCTGATCAACTTCATCGCCGAACGATTCAAAAAAGAAAACGGCATCGACTTGCGCAAAGACGCAATGGCCCTGCAGCGCTTGCGCGAAGCGGCGGAGAAAGGCAAAAAAGAGCTGTCGTCCTCGCAGACGACCGACATCAATCTTCCCTTCATTACGGCCGACGCCAGCGGCGCCAAACACCTGCAAATGACAATCACGCGAGCCGAGTTCGAACGGCTCGTCGATCATCTGATCGAGCGCTGCCGAGAACCGGTCAACAAGGCCCTCGCCGACGCGAAGCTGAAACCCTCGCAGATCGACGAAGTCGTGCTTGTGGGCGGTTCGACTCGTGTGCCCAAGGTGCAAGAGCTCGTCCGCAAGATGTTCGACAAAGAACCGCATAAAGGGGTGAATCCCGATGAAGTCGTGGCGGTTGGCGCGGCGATTCAGGGCGCAATCATCGGCGGCGACGTGAAGGACGTCGTGCTGCTTGACGTGACTCCCTTGTCGTTGGGCATCGAGACCGAAGGGGGCGTGATGACCGTGCTCGTCGAGCGCAATACCACGATTCCCACGGAGAAGAAAGAGACGTTCAGCACAGCCGCCGACAACCAGACGGCCGTTACGGTCAAAGTCTTTCAGGGCGAGCGAAAGATGGCCGCCGACAACCGCCTGTTGGGCCAGTTCAATCTCGACGGCATTCCCCCCGCGCCGCGGGGCATGCCTCAAATCCAGGTAACTTTCAGCATCGACGTCAACGGCATTTTGAACGTTTCGGCCAAGGACCTGGGGACGGGCAAAGAACAGACCGTGAAGATCGAGCAGTCCAGCGGGCTGTCGGAAGTGCAAATCGAACAGATGCGGAAAGACGCCGATTCGCATGCCGAAGAAGATCAGCGCAAACGCAAGCTCGCCGAGGCGCGGAACAACGCCCACAGCCTGATTTACCAGACCGAAAAGCTGCTCAAGGAGCATGCCGACAAGCTCGATGCCGGTTCAAAATCGGCGATCGAAGCGGCGGTCGCCAAGGTCAAGGCCAAGGCCGAAGGGGACGACGCGGCGGCGATCGAGCAGGCGGTCGATGAGCTCAATCAGGCCGCCCATGCGATGTCCAAGCAGATGTACGAGCGCAGCTCAGCGCCCCCTCCCCAGGGGGGCGCGGCTCCCGCTCAAGACGGCGCCCAAGGCAGCCCCAAAGAGGAAGTCATCGACGCCGAGTATGAAAAGAAGGAATAGGCCGCGGTTTGTCAGCCGCGACCAGGCGATCCACCCAGGCTGGAACTCGGCGCATGGCCTTTCGATTCGACAAGCTGACTGTCAAAGCGCAAGAGGCGGTGCAACGGGCGCACGCTTTGGCGCAGGACCAGGGTCACCAACAGCTCATGCCGCTGCATCTTTTGGCGGCGCTCCTCAAGGAAGATCAGGGGCTGGTGAAGTCGTTGGTTCAAAAGATCGGCGCCAATCTTCGCCAGCTCGATTCGATCGTCGATGGCGAATTGCGGCGTCTTCCCAAGGTGACAGGCGCCGGCGGAGAAGTCGGGCTGAGCCCCTCTGCGCTCAAGGTTTTGGAAGGCGCGCAAGACGCCGCGCAAAAAATGAAGGATCAGTTCGTTTCGACCGAGCACTTGTTGATTGCGCTGACGCAGGTCGACGATCAGGCGAAACGGCTGCTCGAGATGCACGGCGTCGAGCAAAAGGATGTGCTGAGCGCGCTCAAGGACGTGCGTGGCGGCCACCAGGTGACCGACCAGAATCCCGAAGAGAAGTATCAGGCGCTCGAGAAATACGGCCGCGATCTGGTCGAATTGGCCCGGCAGGGAAAGATTGATCCGGTGATCGGGCGCGACACCGAAATTCGTCGCGTGATTCAGATTCTGTCGCGCCGCCGCAAGAATAACCCGGTCTTGATCGGCGAGGCGGGGGTCGGCAAAACAGCAATCGTGGAAGGGTTGGCCCATCGCATTGTCCAGGGAGATGTTCCCCAGAATCTCAAAGATAAGACCGTTGTGGCTCTGGACATGGGGGCCCTCATCGCCGGGACCAAATACCGGGGGGAGTTCGAAGACCGGTTGAAAGCCGTTTTGAAAGAGGTCTTTGAGGCCAGCGGGCGGGTGGTTTTATTCATCGACGAGCTTCACACGGTCGTCGGGGCGGGTGCCGCCGAAGGAGCGATGGATGCCTCGAATCTGTTGAAGCCCGCGCTGGCCCGCGGCGAATTGCATTGCGTGGGGGCGACGACGCTCGACGAATACCGCAAACACATCGAAAAAGACCCGGCGCTGGAGCGCCGCTTCCAGCCGGTCGTCGTTCAGCAGCCCAGCGTCGAAGATACGATCTCGATTCTGAGAGGCCTGAAGGAACGGTACGAATCCCACCACGGAGTGCGCATCACCGACGATGCGCTCATCGCGGCGGCAACTCTGTCCGATCGTTACATCAACGATCGCTTCCTTCCCGACAAGGCGATCGACCTGGTCGATGAGGCAGCCAGCCGCTTGCGGATGGAAATCGACTCGATGCCCGCCGAAATCGACGAGGCCACGCGCCAGCTCACGCGAATGCAGATCGAAGCGACGGCATTGGCCCAGGAAACAAGCGCCGACAGCCGCGATCGCTTGAAAAAGCTGCGACGTGAAATTGCAGACCGCGAAGAAGAAGTCAATCGTCTCAAGACGCAATGGCAGGCCGAAAAAGAATCGCTGGCGGGGCGGCGGCCGCTGACGGAGGAGATCGACTCGCTGCGCACGGCGTACGACCAGGCCTTCAAGAAAGCGCAGCGCACCAACCTCAACGAAGACTTCATCACCGCCCACCAGGCCGAGCAGAAACTGCGGGCGGCCGAAAAGAAACTTGCCGAGCTCGAACGGCGCGCCGCCGAGACCGACCTGGGGGCCGCCCGCATGTTGCGCGAAGAAGTGACCGAAGAGGACATCGCCAAAGTCGTCAGCTTGTGGACGAACATTCCCGTTTCGCGCATGCTTCAGGGCGAACGGGAAAAGCTATTACAGATGGAAGACGCCATCCACCAGCGGATGATCGACCAGGACGAGGCCGTTCGAGCCGTCTCCAATGCCGTCCGGCGGGCTCGATCGGGTCTCCAGGACCGCAACCGCCCGATCGGCTCATTCATTTTCCTGGGACCCACGGGCGTTGGCAAAACGGAACTTTGCAAAGCCCTCGCCGAGTTTCTTTTTGATGATGAAAAGGCCATGGTCCGCATCGACATGAGCGAATTCATGGAGAGGCATACCGTCTCGCGGCTGGTGGGGGCGCCGCCGGGCTATGTGGGCTATGACGAGGGAGGGCGGCTCACCGAGGCCGTCCGGCGGCAACCTTATTGCGTGCTGCTGTTGGATGAGATTGAGAAGGCTCATCGAGACGTATTCAATATTCTCTTGCAGTTGTTGGACGATGGCCGGCTCACCGACAGCCACGGCCGCACAGTCAATTTCAGCAACTGCATCGTCGTGATGACCTCGAACATCGGCAGCCAGGCGATCATGGATTTGTCGGGAAAGCACGACGAAAAGCAGATTCACAATCGGGTGACCGAAGCGCTGCGCCAGCATTTTCTCCCCGAATTCCTGAATCGCATTGACGAAGTCATTGTTTTCCATTCGCTCGGACGCGAAGAATTGCACGAGATCGTCGATTTGCAGCTTGCCCGTCTGAAGAGGCAATTGGCCGAGAACAAGTTCGAACTTGAGGTCACCGACGCCGCCAAGGACTTGCTCACTCAAGAAGGATACGATCCGGTGTACGGCGCGCGTCCGCTGAAGCGCGTGATCCAGCAGCGGTTGCAAAACACGCTCGCCAATGAGATTCTCTCCGGACGGTTCTCCGAGGGAAGCGAAATCGTCGTGGACGCCAAAGACGGCGAGTTCACGTTCCGGTCGATTTGACGCAACTCGATCCGCGGATTATGATTGGATAAGGTCGATTTGAGCCTACAGAGTCGAACTGATGAATCGCACGTCCTGCAATCCTGATCGCAGCCTGTTGCCCGCTTTGAACACGGATATTGCGGCCATTGCGATTGTTATTATGGTCGCCATGCGACACTGAGGCCCGGCGGTTCACAGAAGCCACTTGCACCCCTCAGGTCGAAACCTGAGGGGTGCTTTCATTTCGGAGCATGCCCATGTTGCCGCGGATTGAAATCTACGACACGACGCTGCGCGACGGCAGTCAGGGGGAGGGCGTTTACTTTTCGCTCGAAGACAAATTGCTCGTCACGCGGAAACTCGACGAATTGGGCTTCGATTACATCGAAGGCGGCTATCCGCTCTCGAATCCCAAAGACTTCGAGTACTTTCAGCGGGTGGCCGACATGCCGCTGAAAGCCGCCAAAATTGCCGCCTTCGGCATGACCCGCCGGCGAGGATGCGCCGCGGAAGACGACACGGGCATGCAGGCCCTGCGCGATTCGAGGGCGCCGGTGGTGACGGTCGTCGGAAAAACCTGGAAGCTCCACGTGTTCGAGGTGCTGCGCGTCGACGAAGCCGAGAACCTGGCGATGATACGAGACTCAGTGGGCTACCTGCACGCGCTGGGCCGCGAAGTGATCTATGACGCAGAGCATTTCTTCGATGGGTATTTCCATGACCCCGAGTTTGCGCTCAAGACGATTTGTGCCGCTGAGGAGGCGGGCGCGCGAATGATCGTGCTGTGCGACACCAACGGCGGGCGATTGCCCGAAGACATTACCCGCGGCGTGGCCGCCGCTCGTGAGAACTTGACAATTCCGGTGGGGATTCATTGTCACAACGATTGCGACGTGGCCATCGCCAATTCGCTGGCGGCCATCGCCAACGGCGCCGTGCAGGTCCAGGGGACGATCAACGGGGTGGGCGAGCGTTGCGGCAATGCCGACCTCATTAGCGTGATCGCCAACCTGGCCCTCAAGCGGGAAGGGGTCGAAGTGCTGGTGCCGGGAGGCGTTCAACGGCTCACCGAACTGTCACGCTACGTCTATGAAATCGCGAACATGAATTTTCGGGCCAATCAGCCCTTTGTGGGGACGAGCGCCTTCGCGCACAAGGGGGGCATGCACGTACACGCGGTCAATCGCGTTTCACAGAGTTACGAGCACATCGCTCCAGAAGACGTGGGCAATGCGCGGCGAGTGCTCGTGAGCGAGCTTTCGGGCCGTTCGAACATCGTCGCCAAGACGACGAAATACGAGCTTCAGCACGACAGCGACCTCATGGCACGAATTCTCGATCGCGTGCAAGACCTCGAGAACGACGGCTACCAGTTCGAGGCGGCCGAGGCGTCGTTCGATCTGTTGGTCAAAAAGCTGGCGGGCACGTACCAGCCCAAGTTCGAGCGCGTGCACTACCGGGTCAACGTGGAAACGGGGAATGCCGGGACTCCTTTGACGGAAGCCACCATCAAGCTGAGGGTCGAAGGAAGGTTCGAACATGTCGTCGGGGAAGGGGATGGCCCGGTCAACGCCCTCGATACGGCCCTGCGCAAGGCCCTCTTGCCGACCTATCCGCGACTCAAAGAGATGCAGTTGGTCGATTACAAAGTGAGGGTCATCAATTCAAGCGAAGGGACCGCGGCCCGAGTTCGCGTCGTGATCGAAAGCCGCGACGGCCAGGCTGTCTGGAGCACCGTGGGCGTCAGCGAAAACGTGATCGAAGCGAGCTGGCTCGCGCTGGTCGATAGCGTCGAGTTCAAGTTGTTTAAGGATGACGGCGAGTTTCGCGAATCGGCGAGTCTCGCCGAGCGGGCTGGCGCCGTCCGATGATTCCGGGGCCCCGCCGCATCTCGAGTCGCGACAGTTAGTTCGTTCTGGCCGTCAATGGTGGGAGTCGAGTATGATCGAACATTCCTGAGTATTGGATCATGAATCTTGCCGACAGTTTGATCGAAGTGCACGCGCGGCCGGAAGGCGTGAAAGGGCAATATGGCGGGCGGTCTGCATTCGGCCCTGGGCAGAAAATTGCGTTAATCATCGGTCGGCACAATTTGAATATTGATGTTGCGGACCTTTTGACGTAAGGCGGCCATTGCAGCGCGCCCTTATCGCGAGATGCCACGTGAATCCGGCACTGTTCGAAGAACTCAGAGCCACCCGAGCGCCGCAGCTCATGCCTCTGACGGTTAGTCAATTCCACGAGATGATCAGAACCGGTATTTTACCTGATGCATCGTCGATCGAGCTCATCGAGGGGCTGCTCATTTGCAAGGACCGCAGCGCAGCGGGAGACGATCTGATGGTTCACGATCCTCGGCACGCCTTGCTTGTGACCCGGCTGCTGGAATTGCTCATTGGCTGGGCAAAGAGCATTGGCTGCCACGTCCGCGTGCAATTGCCCGTCACATTGACGAGCGCAAGCGAGCCGGAGCCTGACTTGGCGCTTGTGCGCGGCGCAAATGACGCGTTCGCGAAAAGTCACCCCGCGCCCGGCGACCTCGCAGCCGTGTTCGAAGTGGCCGATTCCTCTCTGCAATTCGACCGCACCGCGAAAACGCGGTTGTACGCCGCAGCCGGAATCCCGATCTACTGGATTATCAATTTGCGTGAGAGCTCAATCGAGGTTTTCATGCGGCCGGACCCGACGACAGGAACATATTCGGAGCGGATTGAATATCGCCCCGGGCAGAGAATTTCGCTGTATGTCAATCAGCATGTGCTGGATGTCGATGTTGCCGGAGTGTTGGCGTAAAACATGCATCGGCCGAGACAATTATAGGGTTCCAATGGCAATCCCTGACTTCCAATCGCTGATGCTTCCGCTGTTACAACTCGCCGCCGACGGCCAAGAGCACTCACTTGCAGAGAGTCGAACGCCTCTTGCCCAGCAGTTTGGTGTCACTGAGGAGGAGCGCAAAGAGCTGCTTCCCAGTGGTCAGCAGCCGACGTTCAATAATCGCGTGGCATGGGCGAAAGTTTATCTTGAACGCGCCGGTTTATTGCTGAGCACGCGCCGAGCGCACTTCCAGATCTCACCTCGCGGCCGAGAAGTCCTCCAACGACCGCCAACGAGAATTGATATCCCGTTTCTCAACGGATTTTCTGAATTCGCTGACTTTCGTGCCAAGGCGGGTCCAATCGGACAAGACGCTCGCTCAGCACACGAAACCCCCGAAGAGACGCTTCAATCAGCCTACCAAAGAATCCGCGAGATGTTAGCGGCCGAATTGCTCGATCGAGTCAAGGCGGCGTCCCCTGAGTTCTTCGAACGGCTTGTCTTGGACCTGATGCTGAAGATGGGGTATGGAGGTTCGCACGACAGGCCGGGCTCACTCACGCCGGCTGGAGCAGATGAGGGAATCGATGGAATCATCAACGAGGATCGATTGGGTCTCGATGTGATCTACCTTCAGGCGAAACGCTGGGAAAACACAATTGGCCGTCCAGAAATCCAGAAATTCGTTGGTGCCCTTCACGGCCGACGCGCCAAAAAAGGAGTATTCCTCACGACGAGCAGGTTTTCGCCCGAGGCGATTGCTTACGTGACGACGATCGATCCGAAGATCGTACTGATCGATGGATGCCGTCTGGCCCAGTTTATGATCGACCTCAATGTGGGTGTCAGTCCCATGAGCCCCCGCGAAGTCTATGAGATCAAACGAATCGATGCTGATTTTTTCGCGGAGGAATAGCAGAAATGAATCCGACGCAAGAATTGATCGACCAAATCTATCGCGAACGAGTCTTGCGCGCTCGAAGACAAGCTCCCGACGAGAAGTTCTTTGCTGGTCCGCGCTTGTTTGAACGCGCATGCCGCTTGATGATTGCAGGTATTCGCGATCAATTTCCCGAAGCCGACGATGCGCAGGTCAGCGCCATATTGAATGAGCGATTGCAACTCCTTCGACGACTGGAGAAACGCCAGTGACTGGCGACGAGGCCGTTGCTGCACTGACCAGGTGGTGCGGCAAACATGGGACACGAGACCTGCTCGAGAGGATCCGCGCCTCAATCCCACAAGTTTGACTTCGACGAACAGTCAGAAACCGCTACAATCCGCTCGCGCGCGTCTCTTCTCTGGTTTTTGCGGATTTGCCGCAACGCCATCGTCCGTAGACTTGAATTGCCGAGCAACCCCAGTGCCCATCGAATTGCCCAAACAGTACGATTCCAAGGCGGTCCAGCCTCGCTGGCTCGCCTATTGGCAGGAACGCCACCTGTTCGACGCCAATCCCAATCCGGCTAAAAAGCCCCATACGATCATGATTCCGCTCCCCAACGTCACCGGGGCGCTGCACATGGGGCATGCCCTCAACGGAACGCTGCAAGACCTGATCACGCGCTGGCGGCGGATGCAGGGTTTTGAAGCGCTGTGG
>DATGKC010000155.1:0-10357 GCA_035294845.1 Planctomycetaceae bacterium
CGCGAGGATGCTGGCGGCCCGAGTTGGAAATTCGCGCTGGCCCGTTTCAACTTTCGAGAGATGTGGGTCAAGCGCGCCGACAAGGAAATCTGGAGAGTCGGCGTTTCGGCGCTGGATGACAATTACATTACGGGCAACGTGGGCGACGTTTCGATCGCTCAAATCCGCGAGTCGGCGCCCGCGGGGACCCTGCCACCTGACGACCGTTGACGGGCTGGAACCACACGAAAAAATTCTCAGCGCCACGTAAAACGAAAAGAATCATCGCGGATTTCTCGCAAAATTTGCGATTCCGAAAGAATTCTGGTTGTCAGAATTGCGGGTCGTGAAATAATTAATACGAGGGGCAATAGGTTGGAGTTAGGGCTTCATCCTGCGCAATCTGGCCGGCTGGTGCGCGCTGCCTGTCGTGATGGCGTGAGCGGGACAGACATCAATGCCAACCTGGGCAGAATGAAGCCTGAACTTTAGCGCCGTTGAGCTTCTTTGGACATCTTGAGCTCCTTTGAACGGTTCTCGAGGAATATTGATGTTTTGCTTGAGCTTCTTTGGGATCTTCTTTGAGACGTCTTTTGGCGAAATGTTGACCTCCTTTGGAGTATGGCGTGTCGAATTCTGAGAGCAGCGCTGGTTGTAATTCCCAAACAACTTCTCCGGCGGCAAGTGCGGGCACCGCGGCAGCCAAACCTGCCTCGTTGACTTACGAGCAGTTCGCTCAACTCGACCTGCGCGTCGCGCTGGTCTTGGAGGCGCGCGAACATCCCAACGCGAACAAACTGCTGTTGCTAAGAATCAAGGTGGGCGATCTCGAAAAGCAAATCGTGGCCGGCATTCGAGGGCACTATGATGCGGCGGCTCTCGTGGGCCGGTCGATCGTCGTCGTCAATAATCTCGCACCGGCGATCATCCGGGGCGAAGAAAGCAACGGCATGTTGCTCGCTGCTTCCGACGGCACGTCGGTCGTTCTGCTCCAGCCGGATCGGCCGATTGCGGATGGCTCAAAGGTCAAATGAATCGCGTTTCTTCCGGCACGACCTTTGCAGTCCCCCTGGAATGCCGGACGAAAGTCAGCGAATTGCAATGCTGAACAGTGCAATTTGCAACACATGCTGCAATAAGATACAAATGAGGATTGAGTTGTCCACGGACGGAGGCTTTCGATGGGGGCTGGAGCTTGCACGAGGCGACGCCAATGGTTCAAGACGCAACGAATCGCCGGGTTTTCGCCGCATGGGCAGCGACGCTCGCAACAGTGAGCCTGATCCTCTCTTCGGCCGTTTTTCCCGTCATTTTGACCGGAGCCGAGAAGGAAACGGCCGCGGGCGATAAGGCGAAAGGCGAAAAGGCGAAGGCCGCTACGGTCAAAAGTGCGGCGGCCTCGACGAGCAAGGGCAGCAAGAGAAAGTCACGAGTCGAGAAGGCCGAGTCCAGTCTGGGTGAAGCTGTCGGCGCGGCGGACGAAGCGATCAAGCTTTCTGAAACCGTCTATTCGACCGGTTATGAAGGGCCCGCTCGCGAGTTGATCGAGTCGATCAACAAAGAGGTCCGCCAGGGATGGATCGACAATGGCGTGCGCCCCTCTGAACCGGCCGACGACACCGAGTGGGTGCGCCGCGTGCACCTCGACATTGTGGGGCACATTCCCGACCTGGAAGCAGTCCAGAAATTCATCGCCGACAAAGACAAGGCGAAGCGCGCCAAGCTGATCGACAGGCTGCTCGACGACGACACCGGCTACGTGCGGAATTTTACGACGATTTGGACGAATCTCCTGATCGGCCGCTCGACTCCGCGGGACGTCAGCCGCAGCGCGCTGCAAAAGTTTCTGCGGGAGGGCTTCGGCAAGAATCGGGGCTGGAACGAGATCGTCACCGACCTGTTGACGGCGGAAGGGGACAACGACCAGAACGGCGCGGCGAATTTCTTGTTGTCGCATCTCAACGAAGGGGCCGTGCCGGCGACGGCCATCAGCGCCCGATTGTTCCTGGGAATGCAGGTGCAGTGCACGCAGTGCCACAATCATCCGTTCAACGACTGGAAGCAGAACGCCTTCTGGGAATTCAACAGCTTCTTCAAGCAGGCGCGGCGGCAGGAAGTTCGCAAATACAACGAAAAAACGGGGCGGATGGACATCGACCATCTGGAGCTGGGGCGGATGGACTTTGGCGGTCCGGTGTATTTCGAGCGCCGCAACGGCGTGATGGAAGTCGCCTATCCGCGTTTTAACGGAGTTGATGTCGCTCCCGAAGCCGACACCAATCGCCGCCAGGAACTGGCCAAAATCATCACCACCGGCTCGCGGACCCAGGTGGCCGACGCGATGGTCAATCGCATGTGGGGGCATTTTTTCGGCTACGGCTTCACAAAGCCGGTTGACGACATGGGGGTCGTCCCGCCGTCGCATCCGGCGCTGCTGGAGCTGGTGTCCACCGCTTTCGTCGAGTCGAAGTACGACTTGAAGCAGCTCATCCGCTGGATCTGCAATTCCGAGGCATACAACCTGACGAGCCGCTTCAACGCCAAGAACGCGAAATCCAAGCAAGACAATCCGGCCGCCGGCGAGATGCCGCTGTTCAGCCATCTGTATCTCAAGTCGCTCTCGGCCGAGCAGCTTTACGACTCGCTGATCGTGGCGACCAACGCCCACAAATCGAAGAGCGGGAGCTGGGAGCAGGCCGAGCAGACGCGTCAAAAATGGATGCAGCAGTTCGTGAAGACGTTCGGCACCGATGAAAACGACGAAGCCACGTCATTCGAGGGGACGATCCCGCAGGCCCTGATGATGATGAACGGCGAGCTGATTCAAAACGCCCTGAGCGACGCCAAGGGGACGCTGCTCTACGACGTATTGAGCGGAAAGGCCAGTCCCGCCGAGAAGGTCAAAGAGCTGTACCTGGCCACGCTGTCGCGCGCTCCATCGACGCGCGAGATTCAGACGGCTAACCGCATCCTGCGAACCGCCTCGAGTCCGCTCGAGGCCTTTCAAGACCTGTATTGGGCCCTGTTGAATTCGAACGAGTTCATCATCAACCATTGAAAGCACTATTCATTGAAAGCACTGGCATGATTCACCCCCTTCGCGTTCCGGACGGAATGTCGCGCCGCCATTTCATGCAACATCTGGCGAGCGGCGCCATGACGCTGCCGGGGCTGGCTTTCTTGTCGCACCTCGATGCGCACGCGGCTGAGGTTCGCAAGAACCAAAAGGCCTGCATCCTGTTGTGGATGAGCGGGGGGCCGCCGACGATCGACATTTGGGACCTCAAGCCCGGCTCGAAGAACGGGGGCGACTTCCATCCCATCGGGACCACGGGGGACTTTCAGATTTCCGAGCACATGCCCCAGTCGGCCAATGTGATGAAGCACCTCTCGATCGTGCGCTCGATGAGCACGAGCGAGGCCGACCACGGCCGCGGCCGCTATTTCATGCACACCGGCTACATCCCCAATCCCACGGTCGTGCATCCCACGTTCGGGTCGGTGGTGAGCTACGAAGTGGGAACAAAGCGGAAGGACCTGGAAATCCCGGCGTTCGTTTCGATCGGCGGACCCAGCATGGGACCGGGCTTTATGGGCATGATGCATTCCGGGTTTCAAGTCGGCAGCAACGGCGAAATCAAGGACGCCAAGATGCGCGATTTGTCGTCCGCCCGCTTCGAACAGCGGCAGGCGATGTTCAAGGCCGTGGAATCGGACTTCATCAAATCGAACCGCGGGCAATTGTCGGTCGACCATGAGGACGTCTACAAGAAGGCGACCAAGCTGATGACCTCGCGGCAGATGCAGGCTTTCAAAGTCGATGAAGAGAAACCGGAAGTGGTCGCGATGTACTGCGGGAGCGGGGCCAACGCCGCCGGCGGCCGCATGGGGATGGGAGCGCGCAATCCGTTCGGCATGGGGTGCCTGATGGCACGCCGGCTGGTCGAGGTTGGCGTGCCGTTCGTGGAAGTCGATCTGGGCGGCTGGGACCTGCACCAGAACGTATTCACGACGCTCAAGACCCAGCGGCTGCCGGTGCTCGATCAAGCGCTGGCGGGCCTCACGACCGATCTGGAGCAGCGGGGCATGCTCAAAGACACGACGATCGTGTGGATGGGCGAGTTCGGACGCACGCCGCGCATCAACCAGGACACCGGCCGCGACCACTGGGCCACGAGCTGGTCGGTGGTGATCGGCGGAGGCGGCCTGCGCGGCGGAATCGCCGTGGGGGCGACCGACAAAGACGGCTTAAGCTGCACGACGCAGTCGTATCTGCCGGGCGACATTTGGGCCACGGTGGCTCACTCGCTGGGAATTCCGCTCGATACCGTGCACACTTCCAAGAACGGCCGCCCGATGAAGATCGCCAACGGCGGGGTGCCGATCAAAGAGCTGATCGGCTGATCCCGCCGCCACACATCGGGAACCCGCAAATTGAGGGGGGCCGGGTGGCCCGTCCGTCCCGGAGGGCGGGCGGGTTCCGAAGGAACAAGAGGGCACACCGTTCGCGTTCGTCACAGGCTGATCTTCCGCTCATCGTGCACCCCACGGGGCCATCGCTAGAGCGCACGCGCCATTGTCAAGAATTGAACCCGCATGGCGTGGCCTCTTGTCGCTGCGCGACCCGGCC
This sequence comes from Planctomycetaceae bacterium, assembly GCA_035294845.1. Classification (GTDB taxonomy): domain Bacteria; phylum Planctomycetota; class Planctomycetia; order Planctomycetales; family Planctomycetaceae; genus JACQFH01. The sequence continues at coordinate 4,610 of DATGKC010000155.1, forward strand.
GGTGCTGGCGCACCCGGCCGGGCCACCCGACGCAGGGCGAGTTGCAAATTTGCCATTGCAAATCAGCCATTGCAAATTGCAAATTGAGGGGGGGCCGGGTGGCCCGTCCGTCCCGGAGGGCGGGCGGGTTCCGAAGGAACAAGAGGCCATGCCGTTCGCGTTCCTCACAGGCTGATCTTCCGCTCATCGTGCACCCTGCGGGGCCATCGCTCGAGCGCACGCGCCATTGCCAAGAATTGAACCCGCATGGCGCGGCCTCTTGTCGCTGGCGCGACCCGGCCGGTGCTGGCGCACGCGGCCTGGCCACCCGACGTCACGCGGCCGGGCCACCCGACGCAGGGCGAGCTGCAAATTTGCCATTGCAAATCAGCTTGCTCAGCACCGCGCTCGAAGCTCACATTTCGGGCGGCTGAGAAAACAGCGGAGCGCTGGGCGCGACTGGGGGCTCGGGTTCCGGCGCGGCGGGGGCGGGCGGCGGCAAAGTTGCGGCGTCCGGCTCAACCGGCGGCGAGGGGGCTGGAGCAGGCGGTACGGTAGTCGGCTGCGGCAGGCTCGGTTGGGGCATGCTGGGCTTCGGCATTTTGGGCCTGGACCGGGCAGGCGCCATCGGCTTGCGGGATTTCTTCGCGGTTTTTTTGGATTTCTTGGCGGGCGCTCTCGTGGCCCTTTTGGCGGCGGGCCGTGTCGGCCGCTTTTTCTTGGCGACTTTTTTACTCGCTGCTTTTTTCGATTTGGCCCCTTTCTTGGTGGACTTCATCGCCCGTTTTTTTGCCGCCTTCTTCTTGGCCATTGACGTCTCCTGAATTTGTAGCGATCGCTCTCACGGGCGATAAAAAGACGCGGCCACGCAGAGGTGCGATTCGCGGGCCCAAAACTGTGCAGCCATCATCAGCAAACGCGCCCCGTTTCGCAAGTGGGCAAAAGCTAGAAAGTCGGCAACGCCCGCCGGGGTTGCAGGTTTACGAACCGGTCGAGTGCAGGGTAAAATAGAAATCTCTCGCGCCTGATCGACTCCCATGAGCCACACGCACCCCGGTTTCGCCGGAAGATCGACGTTCATCGACGCCTTGCGCGGCATCGCCGCTCTGGGCGTTGCCTGCTACCACATCGATCGGTATGGACCGCTCCCCGAGGCGGCGGGGAAATTCATCCCCTTGTCGCTGCAAGCGGTGCTCGACCACGGCTGGATCGGCGTGCAGGTCTTTTTCGTGATCAGCGGGTTTGTGATCGCCTACAGCGTGCGCTCGGCGCGCGTCACGCCGGGGTACCTGGCCAATTACGCGCTCCGCCGGTCGATTCGCCTCGATCCCCCTTACTGGTCTACGATCGCATTCGTGCTGCTCTTGCACGCCGTGCTGCATCTGCATTTGGGCTTCGATTCGCCCCTCGACGTGCCCACGAAGCTCGAGCCTGCCCTTTCCTGGCAGTTGCTCGCCAGTCATCTTTTCTATTTGCAGAACATTCTCGACTACGACAACCTGTCGGCGGGATTCTGGACGCTGTGCATCGAAGTGCAGTTTTATTTGTTGTACGTGGTCGGGCAGGGGATCGCGCAGCGGTTTCCGCACCGCAATCGGCACACGCCGGCCGATGCCAGCCCGATCGGCCTCATTGTCGTGTTCGCTCCGCTGGCCTTGCTGTCGCTGTTCGTCTGGAACCGCGGGATCGACTTGTGGGACCGCCCGTTCGACAACGAAATGTGGATCATCCGCTTTTTCTGCATGTTCTTTTTGGGCGCCTCGGCGTGGTGGGCGCTCGACGGCAGAATTCCGCGGTGGTTGTTTTGGCTCTACGCGGCGGCGTTCGCGTCGCGAATTCTTTTGCAGGCGCAGTGGAGCGGCTGGTCGGACGATCTCACGATCGGCCTCTCGGCCGCGCTGGCTGCGGGCCTATCGACTTATGCCGCCGGACGGCTGGGTCGCCTGGGAACCTGGCTCGACTACGGCGTCTTGCAGTATCTCGGCAGAATCTCGTACAGCCTGTATCTTATCCACTTTCCGATGAGTCATGTCGTGACGACGCTGGGTTCGCAGGTGTTGGGTGAAAACCCTGGGCCGGCCCTGGCCACGCTGTGGCTGGTGCTGGCCCTGGTCGCAAGTCTTGGCGCCGCGCACTTGCTCTATCGCTTTGTCGAGGCGCCCAGCGTGCGGCTAGCCGCTCGGCTGAAGCGGGCGCCGGCTGCGGCGCCCAGGACGGCGCCCGCTGCGACTCCCGCTCCTGCAACGGCCGCTACACCGGCGGCCGCAACGGCCGAGGCCGCCGTCGTCTCGGCTCCCGTCAATTAGCCCGCCGCAGTAGACTGGATTGGAATGTTCGCATCACACAAGCGCGACGGGTGGCTGGGTCGCCGGCGATTTCTGGGAGACGCCGCTGCGGGAATGGAGTCGATTGCGCTGGCCTGGCTATTGAACGCGAGCGGCGCCGCGGGCGATTCGGGCACGCCGCCTTCATCCGACGCGAAGCCGGCGACGCATTTTGCTCCCAAAGCGCGGCGCGCCATTCATATATTTTCTCCCGGCGGCGTGAGCCACGTCGATTCGTTCGATTACAAACCCGAGCTGGAAAAGCTCGATGGCAAAGCGCTCTCCGACAAGGGGACGCTCGACACATTTTTCGGCCGGCCGGGAAATCTGCTCAAGAGCCTGTACGAATTCAAACGGCGCGGCGAGAGCGGACTGTGGGTCAGCGAATTGTTCCCACACCTGGCGAATTGCGCCGACCAGATGACGTTCTTGTATTCGGTCGTCTCCAAAAGCTCGTCCCATACGCCGGCCTGCTTTCAGATGAATACGGGCTTCACGCAAAACGGATATCCTTGCCTGGGCTCGTGGCTTTCGTACGGCCTGGGATCCGACAACGACCAGTTGCCCACGTTCGTCGTTCTTCCCGATCCCCGCGGCGATCCCAACGGAGGAACCAACAATTGGAGCAACGGTTTTCTGCCCGCCGAGCACCAGGGAACGGCGTTCAAGACGGCTGGTAACGAGCCGATCGCCAACCTCAATACACCGGCGGGAGTCTCGCGCGAGCGCAGGCGCGACAGCCTCGAATTGCTCTCGAAGCTCAACCGCCAGTTCGCCGCGGAAAATCCCGGCGACAGCGCGCTGGCCGCCCGCGTTCGTTCTTACGAGCTGGCGGCCAAAATGCAGCTCAGCATCCCCGAGGCGGTCGATTTCGACGGCGAGAGCGCCGAAACGAAGCGGCTTTACGGAATCGACGAGCCGGCGACGGCGGCCGCGGGGAAGAACTTTCTGTTGGCGCGGCGCCTGCTGGAACGGGGCGTGCGCTTCGTCCAGGTTTACAGCGGCGCCTCGCTGGGGGGCAATCCGCGCATCAATTGGGACGCGCATGAAGACGTCAAAACCAATCACGACGCGCAGGCGCCGCTTCTCGACAAGCCCTGCGCGGGATTGCTCAAAGACCTCATGCAGCGCGGCATGCTCGACGACACGCTCGTCTTCTGGTCGAGCGAGTTTGGACGAACGCCGTTCACCGAGGGAGTCGGCACGCGCGGCCGCGATCATCACAATCTCTGTTTTACCGTCTGGATGGCCGGCGCCGGCCTGAAGAAGGGCTTTGGGTACGGACGATCGGACGAGGTTGGCTATCAGCCGGCGGAAAACCCGGTGACCGTCTACGACGTTCATGCCACGATTTTGCACTTGCTGGGAATCGACCACACGCGGCTCACCTATTACCACAACGGCATTCAGCGGCGGCTCACCGACGTGCACGGGAAGGTGATCGACGGAATTCTGGCCTAGGTCCGATTCGACACGCCCGATGCGCGGCGCCCGAAATCGCGCGGAGCTGAAAATCGCCGGAGTTCAGACGACAGAAGACGGCGCCCTGAATTCTCACGAATTCAGCTACGGCAATTGCAAATCGCCGGGCGCCACGTCGACGTTGAGGCCTTCGGCGGGAATCGGCAGTTTCATCGTCCAGACGATGCCTTGCGAAACCATGCGCCGATACGCCTCGTGCTGCCAGTTCTTGTGGAAATGCAGGCCGCTGAAGCCGAACGAGCGCCCCTTGTCGGGACGCTCCCAGGCCCAGGCCACGGTGTGCGGCTCCTTTTCAATCGGCACGCGAACGAGCGGAACAATCGAGCTCTCGGGCCGGGCGAACTTCAGGCGATAATAAAACTCATCTTCGAGCGTGACGGCATCGACGCGCGTCATGACCGGGTGCTTCGCGTCGGCGATTTCGGTCGTCACGGTGACGACTGCATATTTTCGATCGTCCCCTCCGTGACAACCGCCCAGGAGCTCTACGAACTTCTCAACATATTGGCCGTCGCGGCAGCCGATTCCCCAATGCAGCCCGGTGAAAGCTCCGCCGCGTGCCGCCAGCCTCTCGAGCGCCGCCAGTCGCGCCGCGTCCTGCTGAATCCATTTGGCCCCCTCGGCGAGAAAGATCACAACGCCGTCGGCGCGATCAATGAGCTCGGGGCCGGTGCGAAACGGCTCGCCCGCCTCGGCGACGATCGTCGCCTCCAGTCCGTCAACGCGGTCGAGGCATTTCTTGACGATCGCCAGGCCCGCCAAGTATTCGTGCGTTGCCGGAGGGTGACCGTCCGGTCCTTGGCCCAACAGCAACAGCCTCTTTGGCGGAGATGATTCGGCCAACTCCGCCAAAAGCACGGCCAGCCCGAGCGCCAGCACAAACGAACGTCGCACGATCGTCTGCCGATGCACTGCTCTTCTCCTCAAAACGCCCTTAAGTTCGGTATCGCTTCCACGAGTGAGTTTGAACCGAACGCCAGGCCGTTTCAAGGGTCTCAAGCAGCGGGGGTCAGTTTTGCCTGGGCGTAATCGACGTAATGCGCGGCGCTGAGTTTACAGAAGTGCTCGCTGTGTTGACGCGAACCGGCTTCGCCCTCTGAACCACGCTTGTCGCCGCCGTGGCCGGCGGACGATTCTGGGGAGCCGCAACGCGGTACGCATTCCCCTGCGATGGAACGGCGGATCGGGCCACGTATCCATACCCATAGTAAGGAGAATTGTAGCCCGGGTACGCGCAGACGGCGCCGCCATACCCTGCGCCGCAGCCATAGCCGCAGTAGGAACCGCCGTAATACGAACGATACCCGGCGTAAGAACCGCCGCAACATCCGCCGTAAGAACCCCCATAGCATCCGCCGCCGTAACAGCGCGAATACCCGCCGCAGTATCCACCACCGCCGTAACCGCAGCCACCGGAACCACAGCCGCCGTAACCGCAACTGCGGCCCCAGCCGCCACCGCATCCGCAAGCCTCGGCGCTTGAGGCCAATGAACCGGCGATAATGCCCAGAAACGAAACGAGCGCCGCGGATCGCAACAGGGACTTAATAAGCATGGTTGCTCCTGATTCAAGGCTTGGTGAAAAGGCGGGTGTAAAGTTGTCGAAGCGCCCGATGTAAAGATTCCGGAGCGACGACCAGCGCGAAATCCTCGAAAAACAAGCAGGCGGCCAGCGGCCTCCGCCGGGCTTGTGGACCGGCACGCAAACTCCGCGCCCTCACCGCTGAATCTGGAATATCCGGCTCCTGCGTGATCGAAATTTGGCTTCCCGATCACGCGACGCCGGCCTACCGCATCACTTTTTCGCCCCGCGCGCACGCCGAATGGTTGCCGGCGGACCGCGCCGGCCGTTTACCGACCACGAGTGGGGGATTTGCGTTGCCTGCCGCACGTGGATACGCTGATGCAGTCAGCAGTCGCATACCGGGAGACGCAGCATGTCGGAATTCATATATTGCCTCAA
>DATGKC010000156.1:0-2637 GCA_035294845.1 Planctomycetaceae bacterium
CTCAAGTTTCTGGGGCCGGGATTGGGAACCGGCTTTGGCCCGGCGGGCGGGTCTTCGCTCGATCTATCGATTTATCCCCCACCGTGGGAGATCGAAATCTGCTTCAACGCCCCGGACGACACGATTCCCTGGAATTTTTGGATGAATTTCATAGTCGTCGATAAAGATGGGAAGAACCGGGGGGGCTGGACGCCGGGCATCGAGAATTTCCCAAAGGAGAAAAGGCACAAGCTCTACGGTCATTCCCTTTTCAAGCTGGCCTTCGACAAGGAAATTTCAGAAACGATCCTGGCGCATAAGCCGCTTTACATGCTGATCCAGTGCGTCGATCGCAGCCACGTGCGCCTGGGGTTCAAAGCCAATCCGGCGGACGCGTGGCTCTTTTCCAAGGTTTACGACGCGTCGAAAGACCTGGGCATGGACATCGGACGATTCGATATGCACGATTGGAGCTCGGGCACGGGAGAAATGTACGGCGCGCCTCCAGGAGGGCCGATGTACCAGAAGTTCCTGATCGACTATTTGCACTACCGCTATGGACTGTCGGCGAAGTGACGGCGCAAGCCGGCTCATTCCACGATCGGCGTCGTCTGCACGTGATATGTCGCGTAGACGCTGTCCTGGTATTTCGGAGTCCCGATATCGAGAGTCGTCATGTCGGGAAGCGCCTTCGCGTGCCAGACTTCGCTGTCTTTGTAGTTCACTGTCAAATTGACGTAATGAAACCTCGCGAAAGCATAGTGCCAGGCCAGCCGGTCGCCGGCCTCGCGGGCTTCGATCAGCAAGATGACTTCAGGGTCGGTCCCAATCGAAAAAGAAAAAAGGGCGCCGTCCAAAATGCTCTTATCTTTCGGCTCATAGCGGATCAGAGGTTGCGGAATCAGCCGCAAGTCCGATTGTTGCCCCTCGAGATCGACCATTCTCGCTGAAAAGTCGCGAGCCATGTTCTTCATCTGCGTTAAGCGCAGGCGCGGCGTTTCGGCGGGAGCCGGCGCATCGGGAATCGGCCGAAACGTCACTCCGGCGGTCTTGGGGCTCCAAACGCGCGCGCCCCGATATTCGGCAGTCAGTGGCCCGGCCGCCAGCGAATGATATTCATGCTTGCGACGGATGGCATTGGGCAAGCGATAGGTGAAAACGCTGCCAATCACCTCGGGGCGGCCGTCGAGCATCCACACAAAGACGGCCCCATCCTCGCCGGTTCTCGCCGGATTTCCCCAGTGCAAAAGCGGCTCATCGCGCAGCGTCAACTTATCCTGCCGGCCTTGCAACTTTATGACATAACCGGCCGCGTCGGCTTTGAACTCGTCAATCGTCTTGGCTGACTCTGTGGCCGGCTTTTTGGAATCACCCCGAAGCTTCGACTGGCCAGGTTCAAGGCCAGCGATGCTGCCGGCTGCGATCAAAAGCAACAGATTCGACAATGACGAAGCCATAGCAATTTCTTCTTCAACCAGATTGACGTTGGATTCCGATCCATTAAAGACATGGCGTCTCAATGCGTCAAGGGATGGATGTTTGCAAATATCACGACGGCGCCATACCCGATCGCGATTGAGCGTGATGCATTTTTGCTCTCACTTGGTCCATTTTGCACCACTACGGTCTCACTTTGACGCAAAACACATTCCCATGGCCAGGAACGGCCGAACCGAAGTCGAGAAGTGTATCGCCTGTAGCACGCGGCAAAAGTTCAAATCGGCCGCTTCAGACCGCGGAATTCGCAAACCGGATCGCGTGCAGATCCAAGCAGAAGAATCGAAGCATCTATCGTGCCGGCTTGGCACAGCGGTTGCTCTATGCCGCCAACCATCCGGCATCCGGGCGCAGCAGCATGCGGGAAGACGTGCTGGAAGTGCCGGCAATTGCAACATTGAGAGAGCTACGGCCTCTCGCGCACAACGAAGGAGGCGCATCATGAGCTGGGCAAAAACGATCAACTGGTACATCATTGCGAGCACCGCGCTCACGGTGGGATTGATGATCGCCGTGGCGCTTTGGTTGCCCTGAAATCACGATTGGGATTCGATCGAGCCACCCGGTTCAGAGCACCGTTCATTTCGGCGGTGGACTGTTCGATTCGCACGTTTGGCGGGAAGGCGTCGCGGCCGCCGCTTCTGCGGGCCGCATCAGGCAATCGAGAAAACGATTGGTGAGCTTTTCCGGCAGGCTGTTGGCCCTGAGCCGCTGGCGCAAATTGACGAAGTCGACGCAATCCATCAACTGATCCTGGTTGAAACACGAAAAGACGGGCTCTGTCTCATTTTTCGTCTCGGGATCAAGGTGTTTCTGCAGGCATTGTCCGCAGACCTCTTTCATCATGCATTGCATCAGTGAGTTGATGGATGCGATGGCGACGTGGCGCTCCTTGAGAAACGGCTGCAAAACCGTGCGCCGCGCCTCGGCCACCGCCGCCATCATGCGATCGGACCCGATGGCGATGATGCGATCGACGTCCTCCAGGCGCAATCGTTTGTGGCCGGGAAGATCGCCGCGAGCGAATGCCAGGATGGCCTGGACGATGTTTCCCACGAAAGTCAGATCTTGCGGCCGCCGCGGCTCGATCGGCTCGCCTTGATCGACCGACCAGATCACCTGGTCGGTCGCGTCTTCGATCGCCTCTTGCTTGAAGACGTC
>DATGKC010000157.1:0-2655 GCA_035294845.1 Planctomycetaceae bacterium
TGGGGCTTTTCCGGTTTGCCCGCGTGCAGACGGGCGAATTGGTGTTCGTCAACGGCGGGTCGGGGGGCGTCGGTTCTTCCGTCATTCAGCAGGCCAAGGCCGCGGGGGCGCATATCATCACGACGGTGGGCAATCCCCAAAAGGCGCATTACTGTCAGAGCCTGGGGGCCGACATCGTGCTCGATTACCGATCGGCCACGCTGGACGACGAAATCCGGCATTACGCGGCGCCCAAGGGGGGCATCAACGTCTGGTTCGAAACGCAGCGTGAACCGACGCTCGACCGGACGATCAGCATGATGGCCCCGCGCGGAAGAATCATCGTCATGGCGGGGCGGCAGGCGCGACCGGAGTTTCCGTTGGGGCAGTTCTACACCAAAGACCTGTCGATGCTCGGCTTCGCCATGTTCAATGCGTCGCCCGACGAACAGCGGGAATGCGCCACGGCGATCAACGACCTGTACACGCGCAACGGCTGGCACCCCGCCGTCGGCATCACGCTTCCCCTTTCACAAGCCGCAGCCGCGCACCAATTGCAGCAAGACAACACGCTCGACAAAAAGGGGACGCTGTCGGGGAAGATCGTGTTGATTCCTGGGCAGTGAATGACGTAGATGCAAATGCTGAAGCGAATCCATGTGGCGGGCTGGAAGTCGATCAAGGATCAGACCGTTGATTTGACGGCGCTAACCGTGGCAGTTGGGGCCAATGGAGCGGGTAAATCAAATTTGCTCGCCCTGTTCAAGCTGCTCAATGCGATGTTCGCCAACACACCCGGATTCCGCAACTACGTCGCCCAAAGTGGGTTCGCCGACAGCATCCTGCATTACGGCTCGAAGGAAACGCCCATTGCGGAAATGGAACTCGCGTTCGCCGTCGACAATGCAGAGAGCACCTATCTTGCTCGTTGGGCGTCGGCTGCGGGCGGGACGCTCATCTTCACCGACGAGCGTGTATTATTTCAGAAAACAGGGTGGCTGGCCGACCCTGTTCGCATCGGTGGGATTTACGATGTGCGAAAGCCAGACTTGGATTTTCTTGTTAGCGAACGCGACGCCCACGCGACTCCCGAAGAAATTGATCTCGGCCAGCACTCGCATCCAAAAAACCGTATCAAGCAAATTGTTCGAGATTATGACGAGAATGTGGCGGGCCGTTAATCGCCGAAGAGATCGGGCTTGCCGCTCTTCGAGCGCGTTGCCCTCACTTCGGTGAATGGCTGACCCGCCTCGAAGGTCTCGATGTAGCGTGAGGCTTATGATGGAAGAGCGGGAATGCCGTGCCTGGAGTAAAGTCGCGGCCACCTTAATTAATCAATCCCGACAGCCAGTGCATGAGATTGAGGGCCATCTGTCGGTTGTCGCAGCCGGGCACGTTCATTCCCATCCGCTCGGGCGGGTCGCCGTAGACTTGGGCCGACAGTTGGGCCGCTTCGCCCATCACGACCACACGGCCCCGGCCGTACTGGAGCGCCAGGCCTTGGGCCCGGCCGGCGGCCGAGACGTCCTTACCCGGCCCCCGGTCGCGGGCCGTGTCGGCGAACTTGAGAAGCGCGACGCCACCTGGAGGGCCTTTGAGCGATTGCCCCGTGAATGTCAGCACATGGTCGACCTGTTCCGACTTTTCTCGCCCCTTCATGATCGCGTGATTTCCGATCTGGTTCTTCTCGCGGCTGAATAGCAACCCTGAGACGATTCGTTTTCCGGATCCACGGCGACGCGCAGGCTCATCTCGACGTCGAATCGCTTTCCCAGGTCGTCGGATGCCGAGCCGAACGGTTCGTGATCGGTGATGATCAGCAGCGAGCCTCCGGCTTTGACCCAGTTCTGCACGCTGTCGCACTCGCCTTGGGTGAACGCCGACTTTCCGCCTCCGGAACGGGCCGTGGCGTTGGCGATAATCAGAACCGCATGTCCGGCAAGTCGCTCGGGTGTGAACGCTTCCTTGTTGGGAACGACGCGGTAGCCGTCATTGGTGATGAGATCGGCAAATGCCTTATAGCGCCCGGAAGCCGTGTGGAAATTGTCGTGGGCCTCATCGAACAAGACCGACGGATGCTTACTGGTGTAGGCCGGCCGGGCGATGGAAACGTCGAAATCGGGATCGGCTCGCTGCCCGAGGGCCTGTCGCCCGATCCGGAGTTTGGGCAGAGCAACTTGAAGCTGTTTGACGCCGTCGTCGGTGACTTGGGTCCCGTGTTTGAAACTCGCGCCCGTGATTGGAGTTCGACCCAGATAGAGCCGTGTGAGATTCGAGAAGGGGGCCAGCAACGGCAAGTCGCCGTCTTTCAACTTCCCAATTCCGATAAGATCGATCACCGTCACCGGTCCATCCGGTTGCCCATCGTCACGATCGATGCTCCCGCCGAGTTCTTCAATTCTGGCGATCGCGCGGGCTTCCTCAGATGATTCGTCGGCAAAAGACAGATCGAGCGCGGGCGCAAGGGCCAGCAGCAGCCACGCAATCCGAGTGCACATTGCTCGGCCTCCTGGATTTCGTAGGGCGAGATGGGAAATGACGTGCGGCAGCGCTCACGGCCCGGCCGCGAATATGAGCGCCATTGCGGCCCAGTTGGTCGCCGCGGCGGAGATCCACTGGTCGCGTCCGTGGGGAAACCCACTCTCGAAGTAAGGCTGGAACGGTATGGAACGGCTC
>DATGKC010000158.1:0-8984 GCA_035294845.1 Planctomycetaceae bacterium
CCGTTCACCCGGTACAGGTCGGGACGTTCGAAAATAATCGCGATGATGTTCCAGTCTTTTGAACCGAACCAACCCATGTCAGCTTCCCCGGCCAGTTTGAAACAAGGCTGCGCCGGTTTGTTCTAACCGACCGCGCGGGGCACCCGCAACCCAAGGATTTCGCAAAAGAGAAGAATCGACTACAACTGATCTATGAGCAGCGATCAACCGCAGCTTCCGCGTCCCGACCCCCCGCGTGATGCCGATCCGCCTCCGCGCGTGGTGCCTCCGGAGAAAGTGATCGTCATCGGGCGGCCGGAACAAGGGGAATGGGTGTTTGCCGGGCGGCCGCCTCGTCCGCGCTCTTCGCGCAGACGCCTGGCGCTCATCTTGTTTGTGCTGACGTGCCTGAGCACGTTCCTGGTTGGTTTCTTCGGCGAACCGGTCATTCCCGACCTGGCCTTCCTCCGACAGCTTTGGAATATGGGGAGCGACGAGCGGCTGGCGCGGCTGGCAAACGGGCTGGGATACATGGCCTGCATCATGGGCGTTCTGGGCGCGCATGAGCTGGGGCATTACCTGCAGGCGCTCCGTTATGGGGTCCCGGCAAGCTTGCCTTACTTCATACCGCTGCCAATCAGCCCGATCGGAACGATGGGCGCGGTAATCGTCCAGCAACCGGGAATCGCCAATCGCAAGTCGATGTTCGACATCGCGATCACCGGGCCTCTGGCCGGGCTGGTCGTCGCGCTGCCGTTGGCCATTTGGGGAGTGATGACCGCCCGGATGGTCGAAGAATTACCGAGCGGCCGAAGCATCCTTGTTTTTGAAGATCCCCTTTTGTTGCGCTGGCTGATCGACGCACTCCGTGGACCGGGCGACCTGCGAGTGAATCCCATGCTCTTCGCCGGCTGGGTCGGGATTTTCATCACGGCCCTGAACCTGATCCCAATCGGCCAACTCGACGGCGGCCACATTCTCTATTGCCTGATTCGCCGGCGAGCTCATTACGTCGCGCGCGGCCTTTTCTATTTCGCCGCCGGCATGGTGGCGATCAATGTGCTCTTCGGAAACGGGTCGTTTGGAAGCTGGTGGCTGATGCTGTTTCTGATCTGGATGTTCGGCACTCGCCATCCTCCGACCGCCAACGACAACGTCAAGCTGGGGCCAGTGCGAATCGTTCTCGGTTGGCTGACGCTCACCTTCGTCTTTTTGGGCCTGACGCCGACGCCGATGTACGAACTGGAACCGAAGTCAAAGTCGCGGCCGCCCGTTCATCGCAACGTCGAGGAAGAAATTCGGGCTCGAACTGAGAAAGCGCGCCGCTCAATAGAGGTTGAGCGCCTTGACCCAGCGGGTCGTCGCCTCGCGGCAGGCGGCGCGCTCTGACGGGAGCTCGAGCGGCCGCCCGCGCGCGTCGAGGATAAGGCCCACAGTGCCGCCGCGGACTTCGCGTTCGATTCTCTTGCCCGGGCCCGCGCCCACATCGAAGGGCCGCACAGGCTCGATAACCGCTTCCGCCGTCTCTCCCGCTCCCAGCGGAACGAGCTTGAGCTCGCCGAAATGCATGGTTCCTGATTCATTGAGCGTCTTGCCAGTGATGCGATACGAAAAACATTCCTTGCCGCGCTTCGCCGTTCCTTTGGCGGCAATGCACGTTCCCAGATAGACGAGGCAGTCTTTTTCGAAGACTTCCAGGGCTGCCTGCGGATGGACTTCGGCGAGCACACCCAGGTGCGGCATCATGAAGATGCTGTCTTTGGCGAGCGTCGTCACGCCTTGCGGCTCGAAGGAGTCGACCAGCATGGCGGCCGTCTGCTGCATCCGCGGCGCATGCGAGAGGACCCCCCCGGAGGCGATGAGCAAGTCGAGCTTCATGTCGTCGACGATGCTCTGACCCCCTGCCTGCTGATGAAACATGTCGCCTACGGTCCGCTGCTGCTGCACTCCTTTGAGAGTGGTGGCGAATTCTTTGTGCTGCAAGTACGCCAGGCGCAGCGCCTCGCGCGCCACCGCCTGCTCGAATACGAGGGCCTCGAGCGTTTGCGGGATCGTCGTCGGGCGAATCATCTTGTTTTTCACCCGATTTCGCAGCTCGCGCTCATCCATGTCGAAGTGCACCCAGCGCAGGATGCTGGGCAACGTGGCTTCGGCGCAGACGTTCGAGATCGAATAGCTCATGCCCAGGTTTGCGCTGACCGTGCGGTTGAAGACGCCGTCGAACACGCTGAACACGTCGGTGGTCGCCCCGCCGATATCGACCCCCACGACGTTGATCTTTTCGGCGCGGGCGATGGACTGCAGAATGTTGCCCACGGCGCCGGGAGTGGGCATGATCGGCGCATCGGCCCAATGAATGAGCCTGTCATATCCGGGAGCGTGCGCCATCACGTGTTCGAGAAACAGGTCGTGAATTTTATCGCGGGCCGGCCCCAGGTTTTCGCGCTCCAGAACCGGGCGGAGGTTGTCGACCATCGTGAGGGCCACGCTGTCGTCGAACGTCTTCTTGACAATCGGGCCGGCGTCTTTGTTGCCCGCATAGATGACGGGCATTTTGTACTCGCCGCCAAAGCGGGGTTGCGGTCGGGCCGGCGCGATGCGCTCGGCGATCTGCACGACCTGATTGACGTTCCCGCCGTCGGTTCCTCCGGAAATGAGGATCATATCAGGGCGCAGCTCGCGAATGCGTTGAATCTGCTCGTGCGGGCGGCGCTTGTCGTTGGCGGCGAGCACTTCCATGACGATGGCGCCCGCTCCGAGGGCGGCGCGCTTGGCGCTGGCGGCCGTCATTTCCTTGACCACCCCTGCCACCACCATCTGCAAGCCGCCCCCTGCGCTCGAAGTTGAAATATAGATGTCGCAGCCCTCGCCGGGGCGCGCCGGCCGGATAATGTTCCCCTCGTCATCAATCAGCCTGCGGCCGGCCAGCTCTTGCAGCTCAGTGAGGGCATTGGTGACGCCAATCGTGACGTCGGCCACCGGCTCTTCGACCGTCGTGGGAGCTTCGCCACGATAGGTCTGGCGGTAATGGCCGTTCGTTTTCTCGATGAGAATGGCTTTGGTCGTCGTGCTGCCGCAGTCGGTGGCGACGATGACGTTGATTTTGGCGGGATCGGGAGTCGTCATGAAGCCGTGAATTATACTGACCCAATGACCATCACTCCAGCACCGATCCGCCGAAGGTGCGCAGTCGAAGCGCGGCGTCTTTGGGACAAAATCAACTCAAGGCCGGCAGCACGCGCATCCACACGCATTTCAAGTATTCCGTTTCTGGACAATCGGCCGCCACGGGATGATCGGGGGAAGCGCCGGTTTTGTCGAGAATTTGGAGGGTACGCGCGGGCGCGCGGCGGGTTTGGCCGTCTGATCCACCAGGTTGGCCTGCTTGCCTCGCCGCGGCGGTGAGAAGTCTCAGAAATTCGGCCCAGTCCAAAAGCCCCGAGCATGAGCAGCTTAAGAGTAGTCCTCCGTCGGCGACCAATTGCATTGCCAACCGGTTCAAATCGAGATGCGCTTTTGTTCCTTCTTCCAACTCGCGCCGGTTGCGAATCAATTTCGGCGGATCAAGCACGACCACGTCGAACGTCCTGCCGTTGGCGATCATGTCGCGCATGTAGCCGAAGGCATCGGCGTGTACGAAATGCACCTTTTGTTGATTGAGGCGCGCATTCGCACGAGCCAGATCGATCGACGGCTCGTCAAGGTCGACGGCGGTCACATCCGCGGCGTTTCCCAGCCGCTTGGCCTGAATGGCAAATCCTCCCGTGTAGCAGCACAAATCGAGGACCGTGCGGCCGGTGCAGAAAGCGGCCAGCCTGCGACGATTGTCGCGCTGGTCGCAGAAAAAGCCCGTCTTATGTCCCTTATCGAATCGCACGCTGAATTTGGTCCCGAATTCGGCGACCGCGACCTCCTCGGGAAGATTCGGCGAGCGAACCGGCTCGGCGAGAAACCCTTCTTGTCCATGCGTCTGAACCGGAACTTGCACCAGAGTGTGAGTTGTCCCCAAAAGTTCGCTCAGCCGGGAGAGAAGAGCCTCAGATCGTTGAAACATCGCCAGGCTGAAGACTTCGGCCGAAAGCACGTCGCTGTAGCGATCGATCACGAGGCCCGGCATGCCGTCGGCCTCGGCATGAATCACGCGGCACGCGTCGGTCTTTTCATCCAGACGCAGAAGGTCGCGGCGCAGGCGAACGGCGCGGCGAAGCGTTTGGTCCCAGAATTCAGCACCCGGAGGGTCGTGGTTGAAATTGAGCATCCGCACGGTGATTTCGGCCCGCGGATTGAACAATCCATGCCCCAAGAGTTCGCCCTGAGGAGACTGGACGGCGACCAGATCGCCCGGACGCGCGTTGGGATCGATCTGGCCGATGAGCTTGCGAAATAGATGGGGGTGGCGTCGCACCGAGCGCAGCCGAATGATCGGCAGCCGCGCGTGCGAGGGAAGTTCGAGAGATCGTTGCTGCAAGAGCACGGCCGAAGTTGCGTCACCGCGCGACGGCTGCTGGCCGCTGGAATGCTGATTGCGGCGCTTTTTGGTCGGCATCGCGTGATCGTAGAGGCGTATCATGACGAATGCAATTGCCGCCGGTCGTCGAGTACAATGCCGCCGCACATGCCAAAGCCCCCGTCATTCGTTTTCATGACCTGTCAAATCGGCGCCGAGCAGGCTTTGAAACGAGAGGTCGAACGTGCATGGCCTTGCCTGCGATTCGCGTTCTCGCGCGCGGGATTTTTGACGTTTAAAATCTCTTCGGATGCAAATCTGCCGCGCGATTTTGATTCGAATTTGGTCTTCGCTCGGGCTGCGGGATATTGCCTTGGCAAAGCGGCCGGCACGACGCCGCACGAGCAAGCCGCATCAATTTGGAAGCTTCTCGGCGATCGCAAGGTGACGCGTCTGCATGTGTGGCCGCGGGACCGATATCCGGCCGGCTTCCGCGATTACGAGCCGGGGATGACCCCGCAGACGGCGGAAATCGAGCGCGTTGTTCGCGAACATTCCGTGATGCGAGCCGTCTCCCTGTTGCCGCTGGATCATGCGAATGCGGTTTTTCCCAAGGCGCCAATGAGCAGGCGGTTGCGAACTCAGGGAGAATGGGTGGCCGATGTGGTCGTGTTGGGAGACGATGAGTGGTGGATCGGCTATCACGAGGTGCACTCGCTTACGTCGTCGTGGCCGGGAGGATTTTTTCCTGCCGAGCTTCCGTCCCAGGCAGTCTCGCGCGCCTGGTTGAAAATGAACGAGGCGCTGGCCTGGTCGGAATTCCGCCCGAAAAAAGGGGAGCGGTGCATTGAGATTGGTTCGGCGCCCGGTGGCGCATCGCAGTTCCTCCTGGCGCAGGGGCTCGAGGTAACGGGGATCGATCCGGCGAATATGGATTCCGTCGTTCTGGCCGATCCGCACTTTCGGCACATTCGCAAGCGTTCCAAAGACGTCCCGCGGCGCGAATTCGTGGGAACGAATTGGCTGACGTGCGACGTGAATCTTCCCCCCAATTATACGCTCGACGCAGTCAAAGCGGTCGTCGGTTATCCGGGAGTCAAATTGAAGGGCATGCTATTGACGATGAAGCTCGTCGAATGGAGCCTGGCCCACGAGGTTCCAAAATATATCGAGCGGATTCGCGCATCGGGATTTCGAGCCGTTCGTGCGCGGCAGCTTCATCACAACCGCCAGGAAGTGTGCATTGCGGCATCTCGATATCGCGCGCCTCGGTGAGCTTGTTCAGCGATTGAACCTTGCCATACAATCGGCTGCGTATGGCCGCCGACTTTACCGATGCCGAGCTGCTCGCGTATCTCGACGAGGCGCTGCCTGTCGAACGCATGACGGCTGTCGAAGCCGTGCTGCGGCAATCGGCCGAGCTGAGGACGCGCGCGGCGGAGCTCCGCCAGGAGCGCGACGCGCGGGGTCATTCCGTCGGAGAAATCTGGCGACGATCGCGGCTAAGCTGCCCGCCTAGAAATCAATTGGGTTCATACTTGCTGGGTGCGCTTCCTGCTGAACACGCGCAATACATCAGGTTCCATTTGGAAACGATCGGCTGCCGTTATTGCGCCGCGAACCTCGACGACCTGCGGCAATCGGCGCACGCCGCGCCGGCAGAGACGGCCCAGCGACGGCAAAAATTCTTCCAATCGTCGGCCGGCCATGTGCGCAAGTTCGGACCCGAGCGCTGAGCGACAAAGAGCGGCCGAGAGAGGCGGCCACTTGGAGGCGATCGAACGACGCACTGCGAATCGTCGTCACGGCTCTCAGCGCTATTTTGCCGAAATGGCCTGTGCCAAGGGCCGCAGGACGTGTTCGACGACGTACTGTTTCATCAGCCGTTCGTTGTGCTCGCGGAGAGTGACCAGCGTCTGGTCGAACGACGCGCCCGGGTTCAAGCTGCCGTATTGGCGCACCGTAAAATACACGCTGATTTGCTCTTCAGGGTAATCGCCGCGGCGGACGTGGTAGGCGTTGGTGCGGGTTTCGACCATCAGTCGGGCCTGCAAGCGGCACGCCTCGTCGAGCGCGATCGTCATCGACGGCTCGAAGTTGATGACCTGCGAACCGGCGATGTCCATCAGCGCTTCGAAAGCCGGCGACGTGCCGAGCGCTTCGGCGACGAGCGCGTCGTGATTGCCTCGATATGAAAAATCGAAACCCATCATGCAGTCGAGCGCTTCGCAATCGAGCGGGCTGACCGAGAGCATATAAGGAATGAGCTCCAGCACGAGCTTGTGCTGCTCGATCGCCGCATCGACCGAGGGGGGATTGACGTGGCCGCTGCACACCCGCCGCGACTCGATGCTGATCCAGCGGTAGTGCCCCTGCTCTTTGTCTTCTTCGAGCACGAAATCGCCCGACTCGCGGGTGTAGAAGTTCCGCATCGTCGGGTAGGTTTTCTGCACGCGCTCGAAAAACCCGAGAATGGTCTCACGGGCTGCCGGGAGAGCCATTTCGGTGTTGAGGTTCATGTTGCAGTAGAAATCGTCCGCCAGCGTAGAATAATCGGCCATAAATTGAGCCCCGGTTGGCGGGCGTGTCGAACGTTCGCCACGCTCAAGGCGTGAAGTCCGCGCGGCCACGCTCCGGGATGTATTTCAGCGTCTCGAAGCGATTCGTGACCTTATTGCATCATATCGCCATTGTAAAGGGGTGGTGAAGCTCGGTCAAAGTGGAGTTCGGCAAATCACCGCGCCGCGCACGAAGCCCCGGTTCTGAGTTTGTCGGTTTTTCGGGGAATTTCGGCTCGCTCGCTGTACAATGCAATGATCCCCAGAGGGTGTCGATTCCAGTTCGACACATTTTTCCGGCGAAGGTTCGCATCGCCGGCCGTGAATGGGTCGCCCATTGACGGTCTCGGCGGTCGATGCCAGAATTGAGAAGAACTCTAGTGAGCGCGCTTGCCGCCGGCGCGACGTGGCGGTCGCTTGCAACCGTGAGTGTTGGCCCGTGAGCTCAGAAACTCAGTCTCAACCGCGTTTTTCGATCGCCGACCACGATGCCCCGGTCGCGAGCGAAGAATTCGCTCAGGCGATCTTCGAGGAACCTTGGCGCTACGAGCTCGTGAACGGGAAACTCGTTGTCATGAGTCCAACGGGCGACGAACATGTCGAAATAACCGAACCGTTCCGAGACGCGCTCGTCGCATATAAACTGGCTCTTCCACAACGCGTAGCGCGCGTTGTGAGCGACGCATGGATTCGGATCAATCAGACGACGCAGCGCATCGCCGACCTGGCCGTATATCTCAGCAATCCTCGGACCAAGCTAAAAATCCCCCTGAGGATTCCCGAACTCATTTTCGAGGTCGTCAGCGGGGGAGGCGAAGATCGCAAGCGAGATTACGTCGACAAACGGGCCGAGTACCTGCGCATCGGCGTCAAAGAGTACGTGATCGTCGACCGCTTCGAACGGCGCGTGACCGTTTTGCGCCGCAGCCGCGGGCGGTTCGTCGAGTCGCATCTGGGACCGGGTGATGTCTACACGTCGCCGCTGTTGCCCGGTCTTAAGATTCCGTTAAAGGGAATTATCTAAGGAGCATGCGCCGACGCGAAGCATGCTCGGCTTCGCAGCGTGCCCTCGTCACGATCATGTCTACTCCTCACATCCATTGGATCGATGAACAGCAGGCGACCGGTGAGCTGGCCGACCTCTACCAAAAGTGGTTCGAACACAACCCCGGCCGCAGCGAGATACCCGGGATCCTCAAGTGCTTCAGCCAGCGTCCCGATTTTCTTCGCGATGTAATGGACTTCTCGTACCGGCTGCATTTTTCGGACGGGCATTTGACCCGGCGCGTGAAAGAGATGATCGCCACGTACGTCTCGGCCCTCAACCAATGTCCGTATTGAATTGGTTCGCACGCGATGTTCCTGCAGTTGCAGGGACAAGATCAGGAATCTGTGGCCGCCATTCGCCGCGCCGACCTCGAACATGCTTCGATTGCGCCCGCGGAGCGCGCTTTGCTGGAATTGGCCCGATTGCTCACGCAGCAGGCGTATCGCTGCCGGCCGGAGGACGTCGAAAAGGTCCGCGAGGCCGGCTGGGGCGATTCGCAGATCGCTGAAGCCGTCTACATTACGGCCATGTTCGCCTTTTTCAATCGCGTGGCCGATGCTTTCGGGCTGCAAGACCCGCACTACGAGCTTATGGCTCAGCCCCCTCGGCCGAATCCAACGCCCTGGGAAAATGGCGCGGCGCCTCCCGAAGCGTGATCGGAAATCCGGCACGTAGCCTAGCCGGATGACCCGTTCGATCATGGGGTTTGGCTCGCGGAGCTGATTTTAGCGCGGGACGCTCGACCGTACGCCAGGCCGCTTGTGTCCATCGCCCGATTTCCGCTACGATCGCGATGTTCCGGTCGCTCGAACTGCACCGGGCGATCGTCAGATGCCCAGGAGGCCAGATGCCCGGCCAGCTCAATCCTCGACATGCGGTCTATACGGGAAGCTTCGACCCTGTTTCGCTCGGCCACCAGGACATCATCGCGCGCGGGGCGCGGATGTACGAA
>DATGKC010000159.1:0-6223 GCA_035294845.1 Planctomycetaceae bacterium
ATACGCCTCGCCCTTGGTGGACGAAGATTACTTGATGCAAACCAGATTTTTGCCGCACGAAGACCGTCACGCCGATCCCTATGCCGAACCGCACTGATTCGCAAACCCCAACTCGGTTCGAAGGCGGGGACTGGCTGCACCGCGTGGTCGTGCTCACGGCCTTCACGGGCCTTTTCACGATCGCAGTCGGAACGGCGGTGACGTCCACGAAGGCCGGCATGGCGTTTCCCGATTGGCCGACATCCGACGGTTACGGCATGTTCACGTATCCGTGGCTGCGCTCGACGGGCGAAAAATTTCTGGAGCACGGGCACCGTCTGGCGGGAATTGCCATCGGCGTCGCCAGTCTCGTGTTGTGCGGCTCTCTCGCCTTACGGGAGCGCCGAGCGTGGGTCAAGTCGCTGGGAGCGACGGTTCTCGCGGCCGTCATCGTTCAGGGATTACTGGGCGGCTTTCGCGTACTTCGAAACGCCGAAGATTTGGCGCTCGTGCACGGCAGCGGCGCGGGACTGGTTTTTGCGCTGATCGTGGGCGTAGCCGTCGTCACGAGCCGCGGCTGGCGGGAGGCGGGCGCGAAATCGTCGACAGCCTCTTCGGCGCTGGGGCGACTGCAACTGCTGGCCATCGCCGGCGCGGCGTGCGTTTTCACGCAGTACGTGCTGGGAGGTTTCCTGCGTCACAAGGGAATGCTCGTGCATGAGCATCTGGCATTTGCTTTCGTGACGGCCTTCGTGATGATCTGGCTTGCGATTTCCACGGCAGCCAGCGGAATCGCGTGGCTGCGCGGTCCGGCCTTATGCATCGCCCTATTGACGGTTTCCCAATTGGGCCTGGGCGCTGCCGCCTGGGTGACGAAGTTCGGGTTCGGAGAATACGTCGCGGTGCGAGGCTCGAACATCGCCACCGCCATCTTGAGTTTGCACGTCTTGACCGGCGCGCTGCTCTTGGGATCGTGCGTGACGCTTTCGGTGCGAATCGCCCGCTTGCGCTGGCTGATGAAACGAGAGGGCCGCGGCCACATGGAAGCGTGCGCAATCGAGGCCGGATTCGAACTGGCCGGAGGGGCCCGATGAGAACGGCAAGCTCCGCCGCCACCTATGCAGCGCGGGTCGTTTCTGCCGCGGTTCCCGCGCGCAGCGCATTGACGGCGCGCGCCGCCGACTATCTCGTGCTCACCAAACCGCGCATTGCCTTGCTGGCATTGCTCACCGTCAGCGCGGGTTACGCTCTGGGTTCGGCCGATCAGTGGCTGATCGTTCCCTTGCTGCATGCGCTGTTTGGCATCGGCCTGGTCGCAGCCGCTTCGAGTGCGTTCAATCAGTTGATCGAACGAGAAAGCGACGCCTTGATGCCGCGAACTTTCAATCGTCCACTGCCGGCGGGCAGGCTTTCCGCCGGCGAGGTGCTGCTATTTGGACTTTTGACCGCGTCGGTTGGCGTTGTCTGGCTGGCAGTCTTTGTGAACCTGACGACGGCCGTTCTGTCGGCGATGACGCTCGCGCTCTATGCCGGAGTTTACACTCCACTCAAGCGGCGAACTTCGTTCTGCACGGCAGTGGGCGCAATCCCCGGGGCCTTGCCGCCAGTGCTTGGCTGGGCTGCTTCCGGGGCGCGGCTGGACCTCTCGGCGTTCAGTTTGTTCGCGGTGCTGTTCCTCTGGCAGTTCCCGCATTTTCTGGCGATCGCCTGGATTTATCGCACGGAGTATGCCCGTGCCGATCTCAAGATGCTTCCCACCCGCGGCCGATTGCCGCGCGTCACGGGGCTTCTTTCTGTCGGGTATGCCCTGGCGCTCGTCCCTTTCAGTTTATTCCCTGCGGCGTGCGGCCTGGCGGGAGG
This sequence comes from Planctomycetaceae bacterium, assembly GCA_035294845.1. Classification (GTDB taxonomy): domain Bacteria; phylum Planctomycetota; class Planctomycetia; order Planctomycetales; family Planctomycetaceae; genus JACQFH01. The sequence continues at coordinate 1,840 of DATGKC010000159.1, forward strand.
CTCGTACGTTGCCGTGGCGCTTGTGTTAAGTGTCGGGTATTTGGCGGCGGCGGTGCGCTTCGCGGCGGGCGAATCATTGCAGACGGCGCGCGGACTTTTGTGGACGTCGCTTGTCTACTTGCCGGTGCTTTTGCTCACGCTTGTTTGGGATCATTTTGCCCTTTTGACGTAATATCAAATTCACTCGCCTCGCGGGAAATTGCAGAACCACCGATTTTAAGGATTGAGTCTTTCGCATGTCGCACGCTACCGACGTTCATGCTCACGCGCCCCCCCTGCCCCACGCTCCGGCGCTCAAGATGGGGGTTCCGATTCCCAACGGCAAACTGGGGATGTGGCTGTTTCTCGGCACCGAGATCATGTTCTTTACGGCGCTGATCGGCACCTACATCGTGCTGCGCCTGGGATCGAAAGGCTGGCCGACCAATCCCGATATCACTCACATTCGAGTTTGGGCCGGCGGCACGAATACCTTTGTGCTGATCACATCGAGCGTTTTCGTCGTGCTGGCGCATGAGGCCATGGCGCTGAGAAACTACAGGCGGGCGACGAACTGGATCATCGCCACGACGGCCCTCGCGTTTGTCTTCTTGGGAATCAAGGCCTACGAATATTACGGCAAGTACGACCACGACATTCTTCCCCACCACGTCGCCGAAAGCTCGGAGCAGGCCCTCAGCAAGTTGGCGGTCGAGCTTGATGCTGCGATCGGCCTAATCGCCTTGCAGCAGGAAGAAACGCATCTTGCCAACGAGGTTCTCGCTAAACAGGGCCAAGGCGGGGTCGAGTCGCTCGAAAAGCAGTTGGCATCGGTGAGGGCAAACATTGCCAAGTTGAATCCGGCCGTCGAGGCGGCACGCCCGCTCAGAGATGGCGCCAAATATCGCCAAATCTCGCTGGCCGAGGCCGCAGAACAACTCCGTCGTTTGAAAGAAAATCCCGATGTGGGGCGGCAATTTCGCTCGGTTCATGAGCCCCACCCTATCAAATGGGGGAACACGTTCGCTTCGGTCTATTTCACGATGACGGGGTTTCACGCGCTGCACGTGGTCATCGGCATGATCATGTTCGCGGTGATCATCTGGCTGGGCCTGGCCAACAAGCTGGGCCCGCATCACGAAGTGGCCGTCGAAAACTGCGGCCTGTATTGGCACTTCGTCGACCTGGTGTGGATCTTTCTGTTTCCGTTGATCTATATCATCTAACATCGGCCGTTACACTTGGAAGATCATCCCATGTCGCAAGAACCCGGTTTGGCCCCCGCCGGCGAGCACGCCGGCTATCACGGGTACCCGCGCGTCAATTATTGGTCCGTGTTCTATGCCTTGTGTGTCTTGACGGCACTGTCGGTCGTTGCCGACCTCGTCGGCGAAGGCCGGAGCAAAATCATTATCGGGTTGATCGTGCTGGCCATTGCCTGCTTCAAGGCCATGTTCGTGATGTTGTATTTCATGCACCTGAAATTCGAAGGCAAATGGAAATTTGTCTTACTCGCGCCGACGATCATTCTGGCGATGGCGATTCCCGCAGCCTTGATGCCCGATATCGGCTCGCATTACTACGATTATGAGGTGCCCCAGACAACCGAGTCGGCCGCGGCCGAACACGACGCGCACGGCGGCGGCTCACCCGGCGAAGCCGCTGCGGCTCCGGAACACTGATGTCTTCGACCGCGGCGATTTCTGTCAGCGGGCTTTCACACTGGTACGGCGGCCGGCAGGCGCTCGATCAAGTCGCGTTCGAAACGGGCCAGGGCGAGGTCTTTGGCTTGCTTGGCCCCAACGGAGGCGGAAAGACGACGCTCTTTCGCATTCTCGCCACGCTGCTTCCCGTCCAAGAGGGCCGGGTGCAACTCCTGGACTTCGACGTGGCGGCGCAGCCCGACCGCGTCCGCGCGGCGATCGGCGTCACGTTTCAGTCGCCAAGCCTCGATCGCAAGCTGACCGTTCGTGAAAATCTGGCGACGCAGGGATATTTATACGGCTTGCAAGGCAAGGCGCTGCGATCGCGCATCGACGAGCTATTGGCGCGACTGGGGCTTGCCGATCGGGCGGCACACCGGGTCGAGTCGCTATCCGGAGGGTTGGCCCGTCGCGTCGAAATCGCCAAAGGACTGCTTCACGATCCTCGGGTGCTCCTGCTCGATGAACCCAGCACGGGCCTTGATCCGGGCGCGCGGCTCGATTTATGGGAATATATTCGGCTGCTGCAGCGCGAGGGCGGCGTGACCGTGCTCGTCACCACGCATTTGATGGAAGAAGCCGAGCGTTTCGACAAGCTGGGAATTCTCGATTCGGGCCGGCTGGTGGCGCTGGGAACGCCGGCGGAATTGCGCCGCTCGATCGGCGGAGATTGTCTGACGATTCAGACGACCGGCGCTCACGACCTGGCCCGCCGCATTGCCGAAAGGTTTCAGGTTCCGGCGCAGCATTTCGGGGGTCAAATTCGCATTGAGGTCGAAAAGGGTCATGAATTCGTCGGTCGGCTGGTTGACGTTTTTGGCTCTGAGATTTCGTCGCTGGCGTTGGGCAAGCCGACGCTTGAAGACGTGTTCGTGAAACGCACCGGCCACAGGTTTTTCGAAAACGGCGCGGCTGGGCATTAGCGATATGGCGCGAGCCATGCCGGTTTTGGGATGGCAATCGAGGCGGCAAGTCTGTAATGAGCACTACCCGACTACGAAATGCAAACTTCGAATTTCGAAGGATTTTTTGGCCGGCGATCTGGGCTTTGGCCTCGCGCGAGCTGATTCGCTTTTTTCGCCAGCGAACGCGAGTGATCGGCGCACTGGGCCAGCCGCTTTTGTTCTGGCTCTTGTTCGGGGCCGGCCTGCATGGGAGTTTCAGTCCTCCCGCCTGGGCGCCGCGCAGCATGACGTATCAGGAATATTTCTTTCCCGGAGTGGCCGTCTTGATCGTGTTGTTCACGGCGATCTTCTCGACGATCTCGATCATCGAAGACCGGCGCGAGGGCTTCTTGCAAGGGGTGCTGGTCGCGCCCGTCAGCCGGCTGGCCCTCGTCTTGGGAAAGTTGTGCGGCGGGACCGCGCTGGCTTTGCTGCAGGCGGGGCTGTTTCTGGCGCTCGCGCCGTTGGTCGGGCTGTCGTTTACATGGGCGGCGGCGTTCGAGATGGCGCTATTCTTGACGCTCGTGGCCTTTGCGCTCACGGCGCTCGGGTTTTTGATCGCCTGGCCCCTCGACTCGACGCAAGGGTTTCACGCGATCATGAGTATGGTGCTGATGCCGATGTGGCTGCTATCGGGAGCGTTCTTTCCCGCCGAAGAGTCGGGCTGGTTGAGCTGGGTGATTCGCTTAAACCCGCTCACTTACGGGGTCGCCGGGCTGCGGCGGCTGCTGTATAGCGACGTTCAGTTGCCGGTCGCCGGCGGACTGCCCGCGATGAGCGTGTGCCTTTTCGTCACCGCGGCGTTCGGCCTGGTGTGCATCGGCGTTTCGGTTTGGCTGGCTCAGCGCCGCACGTCGCATGATACGCGGTGATCGGCGGCCAGACGCGCGGGCGAATGTGGGAAAGCGAATAAGAAAAGTGAAACGACGCGAGTGATGACAATGGAAATACGTCGAATCGACCGCGAACTTTCTTACCTTAGAATGCGCCTATTGAACCTTTCCGCCACGTCACTCGTCGCATTGCTGGTGCTCTGGCCATTGGCGAATGGCCGCGCGATCGCTCAAGAAAAAAAATCTGTCTGGGATCCGGCGGGCGTCGAGGATTTTTCGCTCACCGAGTGCCACGGGCAAACCGTTACCAAGGCCGATTTGCTGGGCAAACCGTGGGTGGCCTGTTTTGTTTTCACCCGCTGCGCGGGGCCCTGTCCCCGAGTCAGCGAGCAGATGCAGATTCTGCAAGAGAGGTTCAAGGGGCTCGACGTGCGGCTGGTGTCGCTAACGGTCGATCCCGATCACGACACGCCCGAAGTGCTGCGCGAGTACGCCGCCCACTACAGAGCCGATCCCCAGCGGTGGTGGTTTCTGACGGGAGACAAAGATGTGATTTATGGCCTGATCCGGCGAAGTTTTCGCATGATTGTCGATGAAGATGAGCAGCAAACACCCGGCTTCGAGGTCGTCCACAGCATTGAAATCATGCACGTCGATGCCCAGGGGGTCGTGCGCGGCCGCTACAACGCGCGAAACGACGTCGACATGGCCAAACTCCGGCGGGCCTTGCTGGGAAAATCGGACGCGAATGATGCGAAACTGATTGCGGCGGCGCGGGAAGAAGACGAGCGGCAAAGTGAACTTGAGCGCTCGGCCGCCGCGCTGTCGAGCCGAGAATCGCCCGGGCCGCTCCCCGAATGGGTCATGCGCCTGCCCGAGGTAAACGCTTCGCTCAACGCTCTGGCGAGCGTGCTTCTCGTTGCGG
>DATGKC010000160.1:0-10853 GCA_035294845.1 Planctomycetaceae bacterium
GATGTTCGTGGTCGATCCCAAAACGGGCAAAGATATCGGTAAGCAAAAGGTGGGAGGGCTCGAAGCTTTTTCGAGTCCGATCTATGCGGACGGAAAAATATTTTACTCGGCGCGATCGGGCCTCTCGTGCATCCTCGAGCCGACCGAAAAAGGACTGAAAATCGTGCACCGCGTGCGTCTCAGCGGTGAATTGATCCACGGTTCGCCGATCGTCTCGCACGGGCGGCTCTACATTCCCACAAGCGGCGCGTTGTACTGCATCGGCAATAAAGATCAAACGCCTGTTCCTCCGGATCCGCGCCCGACGCAGACTCCCGAGACGCCCACATCCGCCGACCGCACGCCGGCTCGGTTGCAGATCACTCCGGTCGAATCGCTGCTGGGGCCCGGCCTATGGGGGCAGGAGTTTTCGATTCGGCTGTTCAATGCCAACGGCCGCTATCTCAGCGCCAAAGACGCCCAAGTGACCTACGAGTTGAAAGGGCCGGGCAAGCTCGAAAAGGCGAAATTCTCGGCGCCGCGCAATTCGGGACCTGCCGTCAGTTTTGTCACCGCCAAAGTCGGCAACTTGACGAGCACAGCCCGCATTCGCACCGTCCCCGATCTCTCTTGGAGCTTTGATTTTTCCGATGGAAAGGTCCCTGAAACGTGGATTGGTTCGGCGTATCGCCACATCGTCATCGACGACGATCTGTTGAGCTCGCTCAAGGGCCAGGATCCCCGCGCGGGCCAGCTTTACATTTATTTGACGACGAAATTCACGAACGTCAATGCGACGACAATCAAAATTCAGGACGCGGGCCCCCGTCCGGACTGGACCGATTTCCTGCGCTACTTCGATCTGACGGGTGAAGGGAAGCCTTCTACAGTGGAAGAGTGCAAGAAACAGTTCGAAGCGGGACTCGATTTGCTCGCCAAAGAGAAAGTCATCGACACTTGGGAATTCTCGCAAGATGCCGCCGGCGAATTAACGCTTGCCGTCAGCCGCGGGCCGCGAAAAATCACCGGCAACGCCGTGATGTGCAAGATCAGCACGATCCCCAAGGGGACGCGCAGCCAGGGCTGGATGGGACATACGTTCCTCCACGATTACACCATCCAGGCCGATCTCAAGGGAACATCTCGTCACGGAAAATTGCCCAGCATGGGCCTCATCGACCAGCGGTATACGCTGGCGCTGGAAGGGGCGGCGCAGGAATTGCAGATCCGTTCGTGGGTTTCACGCCTCGATCTGCGGTTTGCCAAGACGATGCCTTTCGAATGGAAGCCTGATGTCTGGTACACGCTCAAATTCCAGAGCGAGAATAAGGACGGCAAGGCGATCTTGCGCGGCAAGGCGTGGGTCCGCGGCCAGAGTGAACCGGGCGAATGGACGATCGAAGCGGCAGATGAGACGCCCAACGTAAACGGCAGCCCGGGACTGTTCGGAAACGCCAGCGACGCCGAAGTGTTTATCGACAACGTCAAGGTGAATGCCAATTAACTGACCCCCGAAATTGAGCGTTTTTCAAATTCCCGCACGCCGGTCCCCATTTGACCTCAATGATCCCCGAATTCGAGTTACGATATTTGAACCAGGAGTCTTTTCATGACTTTTCCTAATCGATTCGCCGTTTCCGGTCTTGTCGCCTGCCTGACTCTGGCTGGCGTCTCGCTCCTATCTGGCGGCGACGCGTCGAAATACGATCCTGTCGCCGAGGCCGCCAAGGTCCTGGCGAAAATGAAAGTGAAGCCCACCGACAGCCCTCAAATGGGCATCAGTTCTTACCGCAACAACGTCAGCGCCGCCGAGAACATTCCCACCGAATGGGACGTGGCTTCGGGCAAGAACATCAAATGGTCGGCCAAGCTCGGATCGCAAACGTATTCCAGCCCGGTCGTCGCCAACGGAAAGGTGTTTATCGGCACCAATAATTCGGCCGGCTATCTCAAGCGCTACCCCAGCAAGGTCGATCTGGGCGTCTTGTTGTGCTTCGACGAGGAGACGGGAAAATTCCTCTGGCAGCACTCCAGCGAAAAGCTGCCCACGGGCCGCGTGAACGACTGGGAGTACCTCGGCATCTGTTCGACGGTTTATGTCGAAGGAAATCGCCTGTGGTACGTCACGAACCGCGATGAAATCGTGTGCCTTGATACCGAAGGTTTCCGCGACAACAAAAACGACGGGCCGTTCAAGGAAGAGCCGAATCAGAACAAAGACGAAGCCGACGTCATCTGGAAGATCGACATGATGCGCACGCTCGGCGCGGCGCCGCACAATGCGTGCAGTTGCTCGGTGACGGCCTTGGGCGACACGCTGTTCGTGAGCACCTCCAACGGAGTCGACGAAGCGCACGCCGTCATCACTCAGCCCAATGCTCCCAGCTTTGTGGCGATGAATAAGTCCACGGGCGAGGTGCTCTGGAGCGACAAATCGCCCGGCAGCAATATCATGCACGGGCAGTGGTCGTCGCCGGCCGCCGGCGTGCTGGCAGGCGTCGAACAGGTCATTTTCGCCGGCGGCGACGGCTGGCTCTACAGCTTCGACCCCAGGGGAGAGGGGGGAAACTCCAAGCTGTTGTGGAAGTTCGACTGCAATCCGAAGACCTCGAAATACATGCTGGAGCGCGCCACGCGCAATCCGCTCATCGGCAGCCCCGTGATTTATGACGGCCTCGTCTATGTCGGCGTCGGCGAAGACCCCGAGCATGGCGAAGGAAAGGGGCATCTGTGGTGCATCGACCCGACCAAGCGGGGCGACGTGAGCCCGACACTGGTGTTCAATAAATCCAATCCCAAAGTCCCGATCGCTTACAAACGCATCCAAGCTTGTGAACCCGAGAAGGGAGACTTCGAACGCGACAACGACAATTCGGCGATGGTCTGGCACTATGTCGGCGAAAACCCGAAAGAATTCGAGCAGACGATGCACCGCACGCTCAGCAGCGTGGCGATCAAAGACAACCTCTTGTTCGTTACCGACGAAAACGGAATGCTGCACTGCCTGGACGCCAAGACCGGCAAAGTGCACTGGACGCACGACTTGCTCGCCACTTCCTGGTCGACACCGCTGATCGCCGACAACCACGTGTACGTCGCCGACACCGACGGCGACATCTGCGTGTTCAAGTTGTCGGATGAGAAAGACCTCATCAGCGAACCGAACGTGGGGACCGGAGTTTACAATACCCCCGTCGTGGCCAACGGCGTCTTGTTCGTCGGTTCGTTCAATACCCTGTTTGCCATTGCCGAAGGAGCGTCGTCAAAACCAGCCGGCAAGTCGGCCGGACCGGATGCCAAATAGGAACCTGCGCTGGAATTGAGGCTGCAGCCTGCGCGATTTGGCGTTGAGCGCTATGCCGCTCGTGCAACCATGACAGTCACCGCGCACCACCAGGCCGGGTTGCGCAGCCTGAAGGCTGAACTCCAGCAGGTTCCTCGCAACGCCGCCAGCACCGCGCCAGCGCATCGCGGTTTTATCGCAATTGCCTTTCTTCCCCGCCTCACCTACAATTCTTTTACCCGCCCAGAAGTGAGGCCCCACGCGCATCCCGCCCGAGTCATGACTTTCCGGACATTCGTGCATGCAGGTCCAGGCCCCCGCCACAAGGCTCAATTCGACTCCTGAAGTGCACAAATTGAACGGCCGATTGCCGGCGTTCGATTATCATCCGCGGACTCGCGTCGTCTTCGGGCCCGGTAAAATTGCCGAATTGGGCTCGCTGGCTGCCGAATTGGGCGCCAAAAGCGTGCTCCTCGTCACCGACCACGGCCTGGAATCGGCCGGGCATCCGCAAAAGGGAATCGCTTCGCTCGAATCGGCAGGCTTGGCCGTCGCCGTATTCGACGACGTTCACGCCAATCCCACGACAGACGATGTCGATCGAGGCCTGGCTGCCGCGCAAAGCGCCCAGGTCGATCTCATCGTGGGATTGGGCGGCGGAAGCAGCATGGACTGTGCGAAGGGAATCAATTTCCTGGTCACCAACGGCGGCCGCATCGAAAATTACTGGGGAGCGAACAAGGCCCACAAACCGATGCTCCCCATGATCGCCGTTCCCACGACGTCCGGAACCGGCAGCGAAGCCCAATCCTACGCCTTGATCGCCAACCCCAAGACGCACATGAAAATGGCCTGCGGCGACCCGAAGGCCGCCTGCCGCGTCGCCCTTCTCGATCCAGAGCTCACGCTGAGCATGCCCGCGTCGGTGACGGCGGCGACCGGCATCGACGCCTTAAGCCACTCCGTCGAATCGTTTGTCTCCACGCGGCGCAATCCGGTCTCGCAGCTTTTCAGCCGCCAGTCGTGGCAGTTGCTCGTGCGCGGGTTTCCCGCCGTGGTCGCGGCGGCCGATGATCTCGAGGCCCGCTCGAAGATGCTGTTGGGCGCGCATCTGGCCGGCGCGGCGATCGAAAACTCGATGCTCGGAGCCGCGCACTCGCTGGCGAACCCACTTTCGGCGCATTTCGACGTGACTCACGGCGTGGCCATCGCCGTCATGCTGCCGCACGTCATTCGCTACAACGCCCCGGCCGTCGGCGGCTTATACGGCGAATTGGCGTCGGAGGCGCGCCTTTGCGAGGCGGACGACCCGCGCGCCGCGGGACTGCTCGCGGCGCATGTGAGCTCGCTGGCCGTGGGCGCCGGTCTGCCGGCGACTCTGGCCGAGTGCGGCGTCGAGCGGGGGACGATACCCCAAATGGCGGCCGAGGCGGCCCAGCAATGGACGGGACGATTCAATCCGCGTGCCGTGGATGAGCGCGCTCTGACCGAATTGTACGAAGGAGCGCTTTGATGGGAGGGGAATTGAAAATTGAGAATTGTAAATTGAAAAATGCAAATTGGGCGGCCCACGCGCTAGACTCAGACACGCGCTGCGATGCCCGCGCTCGCCGCGCCCTTTCCAATTTTCAATTTTCATTTTTCAATTTTCAATTTACAATTCGTCTCTTCTTTCTCATGGGCGCCGCTCTATCAGCCGCCTCCCTCGCCGCCGCTCCTCCCGCGAAGCCTCCCGGTCCCGAGAGCTGGCCTTCGTTCCGTAACGGCAATCAGCAACTGGGAGTCGCGACGACGACTCTTCCACAAAAACTCGAACGCTTGTGGGTTCACAAGGCCGGCGACAAGGACGCAATGATCAAATCGACCGCCGCGATTGCCGGCGGCAGGGTCTACGCCGCCTCGCTCAACGGCGAAGTCTTTTGCCTCGACCTCAAATCGGGCGATCGGCTGTGGACGTACAAGTCGGCCAAGCAAGAGAACCCCAACGTCTTCATTCCGGGCTTCAAGGCGGCCGTTGCGGTCACTGCCCAGGCCGTCTACGTGGGCGACGAAGACGGGACGTTTCACGCCATCGATCCGGCCACCGGCGCGGGAAAATGGAAATTCGAAACGGGCGCCGAGATCGTCAGTTGTGCAAGCTTCTACGAAGACAAGGTGCTGTTCGGCTCGCACGACAATAATCTTTACTGCCTCAACGTGGCCGACGGCTCAAAGGTCTGGCAATTCACGACCCAGGGAATGGTCAATTGTTCGCCGGCCATCGTGGGAGATCACACGTTCGTCACCGGCTGCGACGAGCACCTGCGCGTGATCAACGTCAAAACCGGAGTGCAAGAGACCGATATCCCTTTGGGAATCTACCTGATCGCCTCGCCCGCCGTCATCGACAAAATGCTTTACGTCGGCACGCACGGGAACGAAGTCCTGGCGATCGACTGGAAGGCATCCGCTCAGATTTGGACCTACACGGGCGGCAATTCGCCGTATCACTCGTCGGCCGCCGTCAATGAGAAGTACGTGGTGGTGGGCTGCCAGGATAAAAAAGTGCACTGCATCGACCGCCAGACCGGCGACAAAGTCTGGACGTTCGCCACCAAAGCGCACGTCGATAGTTCGCCGGTGATCGTCGGCGAGCGGGTGTTCGTCGGCTCGAATGACGGCAATCTGTACGGCATCAGCCTCGAGAAAGGGCAAGAGGTTTGGCGTTACACCGACGGGCGCCCGTTCTCGGCATCGCCCGCCGTCGGCGAGGGGTGTCTTGTCATTGGTTCGGAAGCCAACTCGGGCAACGTATACTGTTTCGGGGCCAAGTGAGTTATGACGACCGAAACGCTTCCCGCCGCCGACACGACCGAAGTCGGCAGCTATTTCATCGCCAATTATCCGCCGTTTTCGCAGTGGAAACCCGAACATCTCCCCGAGTTCCTGGCGGCGCTCGATGCACCGGCTCAGGCGACGGCTCAGCCCTTGGGTCTCTACCTGCACATTCCTTTTTGCCGCAAGCGCTGCAAGTTTTGCTACTTTCGCGTCTACACCGATCAGAACGCCAAGGCGATCGAGCGGTACGCGCAGGCAATCGCTCGCGAGGTCGAATTGCTCAGCGAGCGCCCCGCCGTCGCCAACCGCACGCTGAAGTTTGTCTACTTCGGCGGGGGGACGCCTTCGTACCTGAGCGCGCGGCAGTTGCACTCTCTCCGCGACCGCTTGCACCGCTCGGTCTCGTGGGACCACGCCGAAGAAGTCACGTTCGAATGCGAGCCGGGAACATTGAGCCTCGAGAAGGTCAAGACGCTCAAAGACATCGGCATCACGCGCGTCTCGCTGGGAGTGGAGAATTTCAACGACGAGATTCTCGAATCCAACGGCCGCGCGCATCTTTCGGCCGAAATCATGCGGGCCTACGATTGGATTCAATCGGTCGGCTTTCCCCAGGTGAACGTCGACCTGATCGCCGGCATGGTTGGCGAAACCGATGCCAACTGGGCGCAGTGCGTCGAGCGCGTGCGGGCCATGTCGCCCGACAACATCACGATCTACCAGATGGAGCTGCCGCACAACACGCTCATCGCGCGCGAAATGAAAGAGCGGCACGCCGCCTCGCCGGTGGCGAGCTGGGCCGTCAAAAGGCGGTGGGTGAGCGAGGCGTTCGACACGCTGGCGGCCGCTGGGTATCACATTTCGAGCGCTCAAGAGCTCGTCAAAAACCCGCAGCGCGACCACTTCATTTACCGCGACAGCGTGTGGCGCGGGGCCGATCTTCTGGCGACCGGCGTCGCCTCGTTCGGGCATCTTTCCGGCGTTCATTATCAGAACGTCGACCAGCTCGAAGATTACCTGTCGGCGCTCGAACTTGGGCAGCTTCCCCTGGGCCGCGCGCTCGTGCCCACGCCTCATCAATTGCTGATTCGCGAGATGACTTTACAGCTTAAGGAAGGCCGGATCAGCGCCAAGACATTCCTGGAGAAATTCGGAGTCAACGTGATCGACGAATTTGCGGATGCCTTCAGGCGGCAAGAGGCGGCCGGCTTCCTGGTGGTGGAAGCCGATGAGGTTCGACTCACACGCAAGGGGCTGTTGCAAGTCGATACGCTGCTCCCCGAATTTTTCGAACCGGCGCATCGGGCCGTCCGTTACACATAGCCGGCCCGGCAACCGCGGCGCCGGCTGTCCCCTGTGGCGTCATCGCCAAAGACGAACGATCGTGAACCCAATCGACGAGCTCAAAAAACTGACCTCGCTCTTCCCCGGCGGGGAAGCGCTGTTCGAAAGCGCCGGGCACGTGCCTTCGGCCCTCGCGCCCGAACCCTATAAAGGCCTGTTGGTGCACGAACATCACATGACGGTGACGATGGAGGAGTTCTACCACGCGCCGGTCGTCGTGAGAGTCCTCGAACGCAAGCTCGAAGGAGACATCTACAGCCGCAAGATTCTGCTGGAGCGCAGCGATAACGCCGACGTCGTACAATTCGGGATCGTGCGATTCGACCTGGCGGTCGTGTTGCCGGCAGTGCGTAAAGAAATTCTAAGCGAACAGACGCCGCTCGGGCGAATTCTGATCAATTACAATGTTTTGAGGCACATCGACCTGGGGGCCATCTTGCAGTTTTCAGCCGGCCCGGAGCTGGCGCGACTGGTGGGCTGCGCGCCTGGCCAGACGACTTACGGGCGGCTGGCGACGATCTTCTGCAACCAGCGGCCGGCGGTCGATCTGTTGGAAGTCCCTGCGCCCCTGGGCGACTGACGCGCGATTTAGGAACTCAATGTTTACTCATTCGCGGCGCATTCGCTTTTCCGATACCGACCTCGCGGGCATCGTGCATTTCGCCAATTTCTATCGTTTCATGGAAGAAGCCGAGCACGAATTGTTCCGCAGCCTGGACCTTAAGATTCTCGAAGAACTGCCTGATGGATCGAGCGTCGGCTGGCCGCGGGTGGCCGCCGCATGCAGTTTCCAGGCGCCGGCCTACTACGACGACCTGATCGAAATCGACATCGACACCACGCGGGTTGGGCAGAAGTCGCTGACGATGTCGTTCCGGTTTCGGCGCGGCCAGCAGCAACTGGCTTTGGGCGAGCTCAAGACCGTCTATTGCCGCCGCCGGCAGGGAGGCAAGTTCGAATCGGCGGAAATGCCCGCCGCTTGCCGCGAAAAGCTCAGCCGACTGTCGGCGAACGAGCGCGCGAGCGAGAATCCATGAACCACGACGAGCATTTCGATGCCCGATGCGCCCGCTGATCTTCGAGTCGCGCAGGTCGGCAAGTCGTTCCCGACGCCGGGGGGCGAATTGCGCATCCTGGAAGACATTGAGCTGTCGCTCGCGCGAGGCGAGGCGCTGGCGATCACCGGGCCCTCCGGGGCCGGCAAGAGCACGCTCCTTTACATCATCGGAACGCTCGAAGCTCCCAGCACGGGTTCGGTGACGATCCTCGGGCAAGACCCTTTCTCGCTCGACCGCTCGGCGCTGGCGCGATTCCGCAACGTCCATCTGGGCTTCGTGTTCCAAGACCATTATTTGCTGCCGCAGTGTAGCGTATTGGAAAACGTGCTGATTCCGACGTTGGCTGGATGCGCAACAGGTGGAGCGGCTAATGACCGCGCCCGGATGCTTTTGGAACGCGTGGGCCTGGCCGCGCGCATCGGCCACCGGCCGGCCGAGCTTTCCGGTGGCGAGCGGCAGCGAGTCGCCATTTGCCGCGCCCTCATCAACCGGCCCCCGTTGGTTCTGGCCGACGAACCGACTGGAAATCTCGATCGCCACACGGCCCAATTAATCGGCACTCTGCTGCTGGAGCTCAGCCGCGAGGAAAACGCCATGCTCATTGTCGTAACGCACAGCGCCGAGCTCTCGTCGCGCCTGCCGCGACATTGCGAGCTGGTTGATGGAAAGCTGAAGTGACCCGCACCACGCTGCTTGTTCGCACGATCTTGTTCCATTGGCGAACGAACCTCGCCGTGTGGCTGGGTGTGGTTGCCGGAACCGCGGTGATCGGCGGCGCCCTGATTGTGGGCGACTCGGTGCGGGGGAGCCTGCGCGATATGACGCTGGCGCGCCTGGCCGGCGTCGATATGGCGCTCACCGGCCCGCGGTTTTTTCGCGAGCAATTGGTCGCCGACCTCGCACCGACGACCGGTCCCAGATTAAGTCTTGCGACCGCGGCCATTCTGCTGCCGGCCAGTCTCGAAAAACGGTCGCCGGGCGGTGCGTCGGCCCTGACCCGCGCCGGACGTGCCAATGCCATCGGCCTCGATTCCAATTCGTGGTCCTTGATCGTCAACGGCGGCAATCCACAATCGATTGACGAAACCGATCTCGTGCTCAGCAGCCGCCTGGCCCGCGACCTCGAAGCGGCCCCCGGCGATGAGGTGACGCTTCTGGTCGAGCTCCCCAGCGACATCCCGCGAGACGCGCTGCTCGGGAAACGCGACCAGACCGCGGTCGAGATTCCGCTGACGGTGCGCACAATTCTCGACGAGAAGTCGCCAGGGGCCCGCTTTGGCCTGCGCCCTGACCAGCAATTGCCGCTCAATGCGTTCGTATCGCTCAAGACGCTGCAAGAGCGGCTGGGGCTGGCAAGCCGCGCTCCAACGCAGCGCGACGCGCGCAGCGTTCCTGCCAGGGTCAACACGATTCTGCGTTTTCATCCGGAAGCGGACGGGAGCGGCGGAAAGGACCCCGTGGAAGCCGCCCGAGTGCTGAACCTCAACTTGCAAAAGGTCTGGCAGCTTGACGATTTTCATGCGCGTCTCGTCATCAACGATAAATATGACTACATATCGCTCGAAAGCGAGCGGATGATACTTGATCGGCCGATCGCCGAGGCGGCTCGCGAGGTCGCGCAGCGGCTCGGCTGCCGCACCTCTGGCGTGCTGGCCTACATCGCCAACGAGATCAGCCTCGCCGGACACGCGGCCGACGGCGAAAGGCCACCGTCGAAACCAGCCTACAGCCGGTATTCGGTCGTCGCGGGACTCGATCCGGAAGTTCTAGCGGCCGATGCCCGGCCTCCCTTCGGACCGTTCTCGTTTCAGGAGCCGAAGGACTCTCCGCGGCTCGGTGAGGGCGATATCGAGCAAGCGGATGGCATCGGAGAAATCGTCATCAACGACTGGTTGGCCGACGACCTGGGGGCCAAAGTCGGCGATGTCGCGCGGCTCACGTACTTTGCCGTCGGTTCGCACGGCGAGCTGCCGGAGGAAGAGCGGCGTTTCAAAGTTCGCGGGATCGTCGCGCTGGAAGGAACCGTGGCCGCCGATCGGGGATTGATCCCCGAAGTCCACGGCATCACCGACGTAAACAGCTTCGACGATTGGGATGCCCCCTTCCCGATGAAGAAAGTGACGAAGCGCGACGATGCCTACTGGTCAAAATACCGCGCGACCCCCAAGGCCTTTGTGACGTTGAAAACCGCGCAGCACCTTTGGCAAAGCCGTTATGGCGATTTGACCTCGCTGCGCGTCGCGCCGATCGAGGGAAAATCGCTTGCCGATTCGAAAAAACTTATGAGCGAAGACCTGCTCAAGCAACTTTCGCCGGCCGAGATGGGCCTGTCGTTTCAGCCGGTCAGATACCAGGGTTTGCAGGCCGCCTCG
>DATGKC010000161.1:0-11852 GCA_035294845.1 Planctomycetaceae bacterium
GATTCATCGCGGCGGACGGAAATCTTTTTCTCTTGCGAGACCAGGTCCATGCCGGTTCCGGGGAAGCAAACCGTGGGCAAATGCGCCGCCAGCGGGCCGGTTTGACCGCACAAGAACATGATCGTCATCGTTCGGCCATTCGCGCGATTGACGTATCGCCGCGACAAATAGCCATAGGCTCCGGCTTGGTCCATCGCCCGCTTTTCGACTTTCAAATCCTCGCCCGACCAATCGCCAAACGTCTGCGGTATCAATTCGACTTTAGCTCCGGCCGCAGCGAGCTGCGCCGGTCCCGTCCAGCGCAAAGTCCACAGGCCGTGCGCGTAAGTCGAACAGGCAATCACGCCAGCGGCGATGAGCGACAAAACCATCTCACGCATGATTCCAGACTCCTCAATTCGAAGACAAAAGCGAACGCGGCACAAACGGCCGGCGAGACGACCGTCTCATGGGCGATGGCAAAACTAGACGCTGCGCGCCACGCCGTAAGGATAGGCGTATCGATAACCGTAAGAGATTTGATCGAGGCCGATCACGACGGCCCCCCACAGCGGGATGCCGATCATCGCCAAGCGCTGGCAGGCCGTTGCCACTTTGGGATATTGGCTGACATCCCGGCGGATCGAAAAGATCACGCCGTCGACGTATTGGCTGACGAGCAGCGAGTCGGTCACCGGGAGAATCGGGGACGAATCGATGATGACAAAGTCATAATCGTCGCGCAATTTGCCCATGATCGGGTTGAGCGCGTCCTGCGCCAGCTCCCGCAGAGCTTCTTGCGTGACGCGGCCGGCCGGCAGCACGAACAGGCCGTCTTGCATCGTCGGCACGATGGTGTCGGCCAACTGGGCCTCGTCCCGCAACAGCTCGCACATTCCCGGTTCGGCCGGCACGTCGAATACGCGATGCACGGTCGGACGGCGAATGTCGCTGTCGATCAGCAGAGTGCGGTGACCCGCGCGGGCCAGGCTGGTCGCCAGATGGCATGAGAGCGTCGTTTTGCCTTCGCTCATCATGGCGCTCACGATCATGGCCACCTTGGCGTCTTCCAGCTCTGCCCGCCGCAACAGCATCACCCGCGCCGAATCGATCGATTCCATCAGCGGACCTTGCCAGATGTCGGCTTTTGCGAGGCCGCCGCGCGACTTGGAATTGGCGGCGCGACGGGGGACGGCAGGCAGGGATCCGAGAATCGGCAGCCTGAGTCCGGTGGCCACTTCCTCGAGGGAATTGATTCTCTGTGCCCGCACGTCGAGAAACACGATGCCTCCGAACAGCAGCAGCAGACCGCCGAATCCCGCCAGTCCCACGACGCGGAACTTCTTCTCGTAATCAGGCCGGTAGGGTACGTCGGCCGAACGGTGCAGAATGACTCGCGACTCGGCGTTCTGCTCGATTCTCAGCCGTTCTTTCTCTTCATTGATCTTCTGATCGAGTTTTTTGTACTGCTCCAGGTCTTCCCTGAGGGATTCGACTTCAAATGACGCGATGCCTGTCTTTTCAACCTCAAATTTCTGCTTTTCCAACTCATCGTCGACTTGCTTAATCGTCATTTCAATCAGTCGCGTCGATTCACGCAGCTCAGCCGTCGAGGCCTCGATCTTGCCCTTCATCTCAGTGCGGAGGCGCTCGGCGACGATGGGCTTCAGTTTCGTCTTCAACGTCTCCAGATTCTTCTGAAGCACTTCCATGTCTCTTTGGGCGCCAGCCATTTTTTTGTTGTCAGGATTCTTGCCGACCGACTTTTCCATTTTCAGCAGATATTCCTGCTTGGCATTCACGTCTCGCTGGGCACGCTGGATTTCCGGATCGTCCGCCAGATACGACTCAATGACCGAATCTCCGAGTTCCAATTCGTGGTCCGGGTCATTGCTTTCCTCTTTGGCGGTCAGCTTAATCTTCTTGGTCATCAGTTCGTAACTTAGCTCGGCGCGCTGCTTGCGGAGCGTGCCGAACAGCTCGAACATCATTTTCTGCTTTTCGGTCAGCGCGACCGCGTCGCCGCTCTGCAAGTTTTTGACCAGCCGCTGCAGCTTCGTCCGTTGCGAGCGCAGCTTTTCGTCCATGTCCGCGTGCGCCTTGTCGAGCTCGGAGATGCGCTTCATTCGCGTATTATTTTCCGCATTGGCGACTTCGCTCAAATATTCGTTCGTGACGGCATTCACGATCGCCGCCAATTCCTTCGGCTCGGTGCCAGCCAGCGACACCCGCAAAAACTCCGTCGCCGGGTTGCTCACCGACACTTGCTGTTCCAGGAATTCCAGGGGATGCGGCTCGTCGCGCAACATTCCCAACTTGGCGATATCGGGATTGCGCAGCGCTGCGTTCAAGACGAATACGCTTTTGACCATCTTCGATTGCGTCTGCCGATAAACGTCGAACTGCTGGCGCGACTCGTGACGGTCGAACACAACCTTCGACGGAACCGCCTTCACAAACAGCTCGGAATAGGCGGTGTAAGTGAGAGGCACGACGAGCCAGGCCACGGCCGCCCCGATTGAGCCTGCGATGAGGCCCAGGCTGAGCGCCGGGAACCATCGCCGACGAATCGACGCCAGCCACGCCTTCTGATCCATCGCCGAGCCTTTGACGGCATTGGCATGGTCGGCGACGGCCGCCAGCATTAATTCGGCCTTCGGGGCCGGGGCCAGCGCCACCAGCCCGCGCGAATCCGCCAAATTCCGCCGGCTCCTGGGGTGGCGCGAGTCGTCAGCGGCGTACGCATCGTCGACGGGTGGAGTGCTCATGGGGCTTTCTCAAAGGCGCTTGGAAACGATGAAACGGTTTCAGAGGCGAGGGCTACGAGACACCTGTTTTTCGCGGTTTCGGATCGGCCGGTTCCGAGGCGCCCGTTGCCGGGCGCGGCCGCGGCCGGGCGCCGGCCGAGACGGTCAATGGAGCCAATGGGATTTCTTGTTCGACGATGAACAGCCGCGACAGGAGCCAAAGCTCCGCCCCCAGGAGGGCCAGTCCGAACGGCATCATGAGCCAGCCGGCCAGGTCGTGGAAGACGAGGTCGGCAATTTCGCTGCCGGCCGTCGCATGCAAGATTCCGGTGACCGTGATGCGAGTGACATTGGCAATCAAGGCGATGGGAACTGCGCTGAGCACAATCACCAGTCTCTCCCACGGCGCCCGCTGGCTGAGCATGGCCACGGCTGTCGCCAGCGCGAAGAAAATCATGAGCATTCTTAATCCGCTGCACGCTTCGGCCACGCCGATGCGAATGTCGTTATCCATGACGATCACCGTTCCTTCCGAGAACGCCGCCATCCCCAACGTTTGCATGACATAGGTGCTGGCGACCGTGCCCAGCTTTCGCAAGGGGCCGCGCATGGCTGTCTCGATGGTGAACGGCAACGGGATCATGAAGGTCAGAAACAAGATCGAGGGGAGCGCCCAGCGCAACACGGCCCAGCCAAAGCACAACAGCGTGAGCCCGGCCACGGCGGGAACGATCGACAGAAAATCGAACCACTCGAAGTAAAAGAACGCTCCCGTCAGCCGCACGGCCACTGAAAAGCCCAATAGCGCCAGACCCCACGCGCTGAAATGCACCTTCGTCGGGAATTTGTCGCGGCGGATCCACAGGAATGCCGCAGAGAACAGAGGGACGATCCAGCCGTGCGAGTACTGCGGATCATGAGCCCACTTCTGGGCCATCACCCCCAATGTCGACCAATACCCCCAGACCAAACCGGCGGCAAGGACAGCAAACGCAATGATCGCTTTGCGCAGCCGTGGATCGAGCAGATGCATAACCGGTTCTGAAATTCGCTCGGTTGACATAACGTTTCCCTTGAAGGCACTCAAAGCGATTGAGCTTTCGGCATGGCCGGCGCAAACGCCGATCGCTGCGCGCACTCCGTTCTTTTGGGTTGCAACGCGAAACGCGCGTCATAACCGTCTTCCGAGACCGGGAGTGTTGCCAATGCCTGGTTTCGGCTCGCCGCGCCGCCACGCGGATGCGACCCATTCCCCGCCCTGGAACCGCCCTTCGGATCCAGGACAAGACGCGTATCTGCCATGCTCGCAGTCAGCGGAAGTCTAGTACGAAACTGAAATCGGATGCCGACCAACCTGCAACGGGTATTGCGAGGTTTTGCAATCACGGGCGCGATTTTTCGCATTGTCCCGAACCGGGACCGGCTCGCCAAAATCGCACATCCGCTGCATCCGATACGGGAAGCGAATTCACCACAATCGTCCGCAGGCTGGGCCGCAAAGGCCGCCTGGAAACACGACCGATTTCGAACGCGCTTGCACCCGACCGTCTTGATCGACTGCGCCATGGACCGTAATAACGAGGGTTCCGCAGAATTTAGGGAATCAATAATGCGCCACATCTTGCCGATTGTCAACAAATTTCCTAATCCCCCGACAGATTGCTTCACGGAATCTTCAACTCATTTTCCAGTTGCCGCCAACTCTCTTGTTCCAACGCATGAAAATTTGACGCCGTGACCCCCGCCGTCACCAGCGAATGGTACGCGATTCGAGCCGCCTCGCGCCGCTTGCCGGCCAGGAGGGCCAGGCAACGATGAAACTGCAAGACCGGCGTCGAGGCATCGGCCAGGGCCTGCTCGATGTCGGCCAGCGCCTCGGAATGCCGTCCCAGCCGAAGGTAGACGACAGCCCGCGTATCCAGCAGCGACGGCACAGGCCCGGCCATTTCCAGAGACCGGTTGGCCAGTTCGAGGGCATCGGCCAGATCGCTTCCACGAACAGCCAGCAAATACGCCAGGTTGTTGGCCGCGAGCATTGATGCGGAGTCTTTCTCGATCGCCCGGCGATACATGCGCTCGGCCTCGCTGTAGCGCGATTCGAGCTGCGCCAGGTTGCCCAGTGAAAACAGCACTTGAGCGCTGACCAATTCAGACGCGGCCAGCGACGCCTCGATGATCTCATGCACGCTCCGATAGTCGTCTGGCCCCGCCTTTCCGATCTGCAGGGAGTTCACCAATGCGAACGCCAGCTCTTCGGGAACGCACTCGGCGACGCTGCGCCTGGCCAACTGCAGCGCTTCGTCGCGCCGGCCGCGACGCGCGAGAAACTGCACCAGCTCGGATGTCCACTTGGGCGCCCTGCCCGCGCAGAGCCGGTACAGCTCTTCAGCGTCGCGCCAATGGGCCTCGGCCCGGGAAGGATCTTCGCCGCGCGCGAGCCGTGCGGCTTCATCGGCCAAGAGCGCGGCGGCGTCTCTCGACCAGTCTTCCTTGTCGGCCGGCGCGCCCGATTCAGTCGCCGGCGAATCGCCGTACACCGCTTTGTGCACGAGAGCCCGTGCTTCATCGAATCGTTCCTGCGCGTCCAGCCAGCGGACTCGGTACGCCAAGGTTCGAAACGAGCTAGGTTCGAGCTGCGCCAGACGGTCCAGCCAGATCGTCACCGCGTCCGGATCGGGCTCGTGATCGAGAATCTGCCGGACCGCGAACGACAGGTAATCGAGCTGATTGGGGTAGTTGGCGAGCAGGCTCTGAAGCTCGGCGCGAGCCGCCGGCCAATCGCCCATTCCCAGTTGCACTCTCGCCAGAAGAAACTGATCGTCAGGCGTCAACGTCGCCGTTTCAGAGAGGCGAATGAGAATCGAAACCGCCTCTTTGCGCCTCGATCTGGCGGGATGATTGGCCAGGAGTCTCGCCTTAAGCCTCAAGTCGGCCAGCGTTTCGCCGCTCTGTTCGGCGTTGAGCCTGAGCAACTCGAGCCCTTCCTCGATTGTGGGATAAGATCCCCTGGCCAAAAGGCACGTGACCAGCCCGCGGCGCGCCGTCGGCTGCTCATTCTGCCACGATGAGTCGCCGTCTTCACAAAGCTTTCGCCAGAGGGGTTCGGCGAGCGCCGGATTGGCCGACCGCGAAAAGAAATCGGCGGCAGCGAAGGACACGGATTTGTCGTCGGGCGCCGACTCGACGACTGCCTGGAACATTTTCGTCGCCACGTCGCGCCGGCCCAATAGCGCGGCGCCCTGCGCCCGCGTCAGGCCGGCTTGCGGCTCCGACAAGTCGGTGATGGCCTTCAAGAGAAACTCTTCGGCCTCGCCCGTGCGGTCGTGCCTTGCGAGCCAGCCGACCAACGCCAGGATCGCCGCCGGTTCTGCGGGGGCCAGTTCGCATGCCCGCTCGAGGGCCGCCTGGGCCTCGTTCGGAAACCCCGTGGCATCCATCAGGTTGCTGAGCCAGATGTAATCGCGGAAATCTCGCGTATCACCGGGCACGGCGGCTTTCGCTCGCGCCACCGCCTGCTCGAAATTGCCAGTCCACAGTGCGGCCTCGGCCGAAAGCCGCGCCATTTCGTCAATCATAGGCCGCTTCGTGTCGGCGGCAAATTGCTCGAGCAATTGCTCGACCTCGGCGAAACGCTGCACTTGGGAAAGAAGCCGGCAAGCGCGCAAGATCACCTCGGGTTGTCGCGCCCCCGACTCGATCGCCCCGCGATAATGCTCGATCGCCGTGTTGACGTCCCCTTGCAATTCGGCGATTTCGGCCAGCGTCAAGCCGACGCCGGGCGCGTTGGGCAGCCGGCTTGCCACCTCGTGCATCAGGTCTCGCACCTCGCGCAGGTCGACCTTCTGGTGCGTTCGAGCGAGCTTCAGCATGCGGCTGACCGTGCCGATTCGCCAATAAACGCCTTGTTTGCCTTCGATCTGGCGCAGCTCGGCGATCGAGGCGAGCGCCTTGTCGTCGTTGGACGCATTGAGAGCCAGATCGACTTGCCGCCGCTTGACCGCGATGTTGAAGGGAGCCAATTTGGCGGCTTCGTCCCAGAGCCTCTCGGCAAGTTCCCTGTCGTCCGTCAATTCACAGCCCAATGCACACGCCTCGATCAGATCGAAGCGCTTTTCCGCGGGAGCCAGGTGAACGGCTTCCAGCAGCTTGCCGGCGAAGTCCTGAGGCACTTTGGCAAAGTCGTCTGCGTGTCGCCACGCGAGGATTCGAAATCGTTCGAAAATGATCTCGCGGCTCAGTCCCAGCTCATTTTCGGCGGCATCCAGGATTTCTTCAGCCTGTTGCGGCTGGCCCATGCGCTCGACCACGTCGGCACACGCGCACCGCAGTGCGACTTCAGCACCGAAGTCTTTGCATCCTTGAGCCAGCACCTCGGCGGCTTCCGGCAGCTTGTCTTGTGCTGCCAGCGTTTCGGCTCTCAGCAGCACAAGTTCCGGCCCTCCAGATCGAGTTTCTGCGGCGCTCTCCAAAATTTCGGCCAGTTGCTTCCAGGCGGTCTCATCGGCCGGGCGTCTCAAAGCCAGCCGCAGCAAGACCCTTCCCAGCTCGGGCGCCACTCCCGGCCGATCGAGCAACGCGCGATAAATTGCGGCTGCCTCGTCGAGCTCGTCTTGTTGCTCGCAGGCCGCGGCCAGCTCGAGTCTGGCGGCAAGCGACGTCGGGTCGAGTGCGACGGCGCGGCGATAAGCAGCCAGACGCCAGGCAGAATGCCGCAGCTCCTGACAGCATTTCCCCAAGTGCATCTCGACTTGAAACAAAAGATCGGTGCGAATCCGCGCCGCGCCGCGCAGGTCCATGAGCAGGCGAAACGCCGCGTGCCAGTCTCCGCGGGCCATCAAGAGCCGCGCTTCCACAAACCCAGTCAGCGTGGGATCGGCATTTTCAGAACGAAGGCGGTCGATTTGATCGGCGGCGTCGTCAAGTTTTCGGCGGTCGATCAAGAGATCGGCCAGGCACAGCTCGAGCTCGCGCTTCTGTTTGCAGGCCTTGAGTCCTTCCAGTAGGCACTCGTGCGCATCGTCGACGCGGCCGGTCGACAATTGGATTTGCCCTCGGGCCACATACAGCCGCGGCTCCTGGGGGCTGGCGACGATCGCCTGCTGGAGCGCTTCATCGAGGCTGGGATTCCGGCTGGTTGCGCCGTCCGAAATCGATTCGTGATACTTGGACGTAAGATCGGCCAAAAGGCAGAGGATGTCTTTGTCGGCCGGCGCGAGAGCAAATGCATTTTGCGCGTCGGTGAAGGCTCGGGCATGGTCTTGACGTTGCAACGCGAACCGTGCATGCGCCAGGTGTGCGGCCGCCACGTTCGGGTTCGCGGCGAGCATCTCGTCGAACAGCGTTTCGGCTGCTCCGTCCTGATCATGGCGGCGGCCCAAGACGCCGGCCAGCCGTTCGTAAGCGGGAATGAAATCGGGATCGGCATCGATCACGTCCCGGTAAATCTTCACCGCCGCCTCCGGCGTGCCGACATCTTCATAGCAACGACCGAGCAACAGTTGCAAATCGGGGTCTTCCGGACCCGACTGCATGAGAATTTCCAGATGCGTCATGGCATCGGCCGGACGACCCACGTCGAGAGTCATCTCGGCGGCCTCGCGCCGCAGCTCCCGCTGGTCGGGGAATCGAACCAAAAGCTCTTCCATGTCGAGCACCACGCGGTAATACTCCCAATCGGTGCGCGCCGATTTCGCCTGGTCTCGCACCAGACGAATTCGCGCCTGGACGTCATCGGGGTGCAATCGGACGTACTCAGCCAGACGCTTGGCGGCCTGACGGTAGTTCTCGATCGCGCGAGCCGATGCCGCCTCTTCGATCAGAAAAACGGTCAGCCTCTGGATCTGAACCTCGTGCACCACATACAGCGCCGAAATCCCCCCGATCAGGGCGATCGCCAGGAATGCGACATTGCGCAAATGCAGGCGTCGCACAGTCAATTGTTCGGTTTGCGCTGACGCATTGCGGCCGTCGTGGCGCGCAGCATCGCCTGGAAAAATCATGAGCATGCCTGCGTTATGCCGTTAGAGCTTCTCGAGGTCGCATTCGTCGATCTGGACGGACGCGCCCTGTTGCAAGAATCTCACGGCCACCAGAAGACGCGTTTCTCCGCGGCGTCTGAGAACCGTACCCTCTTGGCCGGTCAAGGGCCCCGAGCGGACTCGCACGCGCGCTCCGGGCTCCAACTGCGACTCGGGAACGATCGGAACTCCACTCAAAAGCATTTGGCGCAGCCGGCGGAGATCGCCGACAAGTTGCGCGGTGTCGGTGACGGGAATGTCGCGAGAGACGCAGTTCGTCGTCAGCGCGTCATACCGCTGCGATGCATTCCCGAAAACGAACACGTAATTGGGGAAGAGCGGAATGTACGAGGTGCGTATGCGTCCCCCGGGAGTCCGCCCGCGCTGTTCGATCGTGGGTCCGTAAAACGGAATCTCCAGGCCGCGCAACCGCCGCATCAACTCTTTTTCGCGGCGCGACCTCGTGTACAGGGCCCACCACTGGCGATCGGAATCTACTCCCCAATCCTCGCGATCGAGCAGGTCGACGGGAAACAGATCGGGTTCAGCGGCAAGGATCGGCATAATGAGCTTCCGGATTTTGCGGCCTGGGGGCTCGCAGCGCGCACTCCGTTCCTCTGGGTGGCAGCGCCCCGCCCTCCTAAACGCGCAAAGGTCGTCATACAGGCCTCCTGCCCGAAGGATTTCAAAAATCGTAAACGACCAAGCAAGCCAGCGTCTTGACTGGTCGCTTGCCGCTAAACCATAGCTCGGCTTTGTTGTCAAAAGCCGACCGCGCGTTGCAAAAACTCAACTCAGAGAGACTGGATTGGCTGAAGGGAACAAGTATACCGTCGCCAACCACTTCCGGCCCGCAAAATCGCCCCTCTTTTTCTATCTTTTCACAGGTTGCAATGGCCGACCGTCGAAATCTACCACGTATGTTGCGTTTTGAAACAGCAATTTGCGCGGGGGATCAATGTATCCGCTGGCCAAACTGAGTTTCAAGGTTAGTTTCCATGACTCAATAGTTGCTTTGACATGACGAAATGCCAATCGAGACCCGCCAAAGTTCGCCCGGCGGGAGCGGAGTCACTCCTCGGACCCACGCTGTAACCGCTTAATTCATTTACAGGAAAAGAGTTATAACAAAAATAAAAGCTACCCGTAAAGGTCTGCAACGGCAGATGGCTTTAACTTTGGCAGCGTTTCGAAGCATTCGGAAGATTTACCAAACTGCCCATTTGCCCATCGGCCGCCTGCCGACATGCAATTCGCATGCCTGTCCAAATGGGAACGCGATTCCCAAATTCGCACGGTGTAAAAATGAGGGGTTTATATCAGTTCTCCCATTTGAGGTTTGCAAGAGCCGGCGCGCGGAGTGTCAGCGTTTTCCGGACAATTTTGAAACGCAATCATCCGCGACGCGCGTTTTACGATCACGGTTTCAGCGCTAAGGAATTCTTAGATGCCTGGCCGCACGTCACGTCCGAGCAATTGCGGCGACGAAGGCAAGTCGCTCTCGCCCATTAGAAATCTGTCGACGCCGACGGCCGCTTCGCGACCCTCCCAGATCGCCCAAACGATCAAGGATTGACCTCTGCGGGCATCCCCCGCGGCGAAAACTCCCGGGACATTGGTCATATAATTCTCGTCGGCCTTGACGTTCCCGCGCGGGTCCAGCTCGACCCCCAATTGGTCGACCATTCCCTTTCGATCCGGACCTAGAAAGCCCATCGCGAGCAGAACAAGATCGGCGTTGAGCGTGAAATCGCTGCCCGCAACCTCCCGCATGACGGTCCGCGAACCGTCATTGACCCATTCCAGGCGAACTGCGTGCAGTTTTTCGACCGATCCGTTCCCGGTAAACTTCTTGGTTGCCACGCTCCAATCGCGTTCCCCGCCCTCTTCATGCGCGCTCGAACTGCGCAGGATGGTGGGCCAATAGGGCCAGGGCATCGTGACGTCGCGCCCCGGTGGCGGTTTGGGAAGCAGTTCGAGTTGAACGACCGATTTGCAGCCCTGGCGATGGACTGTGCCAAGGCAGTCTGCCCCGGTATCTCCTCCTCCGATGATGACCACATCTTTGCCTGCCGCGGAAATGAATCGCTCGTCGGCAAGACGGTCTCCGGCGCACTTTTGGTTCTGGAGAGGAAGAAACTCCATCGCGAAGTGAATTCCGCCCAGTTCGCGCCCCGGAACGGGCAAGTCCCTCGGCAAAGTCGAACCGGCCGCCAGCACCACGGCGTCGAAGTCGCGCACCAGATCGCTTGCGGCAATGTTTCCGCCGATATCGGCGTTTGTTTTGAAAATAACCCCCTCGGCCTCGATAACAGCCAACCGCCGATCGAGAATGCGCTTTTCCATCTTGAATTCAGGGATGCCATAGCGCAACAGACCGCCGATGCGGTCGGCACGTTCAAAGACGGTAACGAAATGGCCGGCTCGATTAAGCTGCTGTGCGGCAGCCAAACCCGCCGGTCCCGACCCAACGACCGCCACCTTTTTCCCGGTCCGGCGGGTCGGAGGCTCGGGAACGACCCAGCCTTCTTGGAAGGCACGCTCAATGATCGAATTCTCGATATTCTTGATCGTGACGGCGGGTTCGTTGATTCCCAGGACGCACGACTCTTCGCAAGGCGCCGGGCAGAGCCGCCCGGTAAATTCCGGGAAATTGTTGGTGGCGTGCAACCGGCGAATGGCTTCCCGCCACTGGCCGCGATACACCAGATCGTTCCAATCGGGAATGATGTTGCCCAGAGGGCAGCCGGTGTGGCAAAAGGGAACGCCGCAATCCATGCACCGCGCGCCCTGTTCGATCAACTTGAGCTCGGGAAAGGGCGTATAGACCTCGCGCCAATCGCCCAAGCGTTCGCCGACCGACCGCCGCTGCGGCGTCTCGCGTCCAAACTCCATAAATCCTGTCGGTTTTCCCATGCGCTCACCTACTCAATTCTGAACGTTCGGCTTCAGATGCCGTAATTTCAAAACACGAAACCTCAACTCGATTTCGCATCTTTCAACACGCCCTCAAAGGCCCGCCTCTGCGTCCTCTGCGCCTCTGTGGTTCATCCTTTTTCGCGAAAGAAACAAGGAACCACAGAGGCACAGAGGGCACAGAGATAAAAAT
>DATGKC010000162.1:0-3331 GCA_035294845.1 Planctomycetaceae bacterium
ATATTGCCGCAGCCCGGGAGCGACCTCCGGTGGCGGCGCGCCAAAAACCCGCAGGCGAAGCACATGGTCGCGATAACGGCCGACCACCGTGATAAACGAGCGCTCGCCCGCGTGCGTCTGGCTTTCGTCGTCGATGGTTCCGGCGGGGAACGCGCTCCAGCGGCATTCGTCGACCCGGTCGAAAATCGTTTCCAGCCGCGCCAGGTCGAACTGAAAGGCGACTGGGCGCACCTCCCCGTCGACTTTTCCCCCCATGACTTCGGTGCTCCCTAAATACATCGCGATCTCCCAACGCTCGGCATTGGGGGCGCATTCGTAACCGACGCGGCCCACGTCGACGAAAGGTTCAAACAGTTCAGCCACCTGATCCACGAATTCCGGAAGCCAATGCGGGCCGGGCGGGCGCTTCGGACTGGGCGCGGCGGCGTCGAGCTGGGTGATCAGATGCTGCAGGGCAATGTGGGAATGACTCACGGGAGCTCGATCTCCAAAGTGTGCTGCGTCTGGAAAGATTCTATCAAGCATGGCTGATGTCCTTCCAAATATCGGGAAATCGCACGGTGGGTTTGACTGCATTCTCTCTGCGCGCCCCCCGCCGCGCCAATGCATCGGCGGTCACGCGGGAAATGACAGCCCTGCCGTCGGCACTGCGTTTGGTTATGCAGCAGGTAGCGACAGTGACTGCCGAGCGGACAATTGACAGCCTTGCCGACAGACCTACAATCGGTACGTTCCGCAGTTCCCGTGCCCATTGAGACGCGACGTGTACGACGATCCCATCCGCAAGGCGGACGTGCTCATCGAAGCGATGGGCTGGATTCGCCGCTTTCGAGATCGGCTGGTCGTGATCAAGCTCGGCGGCAGCGCGCTCGAAGACCCGAATACCGTCAGCCATCTCCTGACCGACGTGATCTTCATGGAGACCGTCGGGATGAAGCTGGTCTTGATTCACGGCGGAGGGAAAGCGATCAGCGCGGCCATGAAGAGATCGCACCTGGAACCGCGCTTCGTGCACGGGCGCCGTTATACCGACGCGGCCACCCTCGACATCGTGGCGCGCGTGCTGGCCGGTGAAATCTGCGGAGACCTGGTGCGTCAGATTCGCGAGCGGGAAGGCCAGGCCGTTGGATTCAGCTATCTGACGCAGAACGTGCTCACGGCCGAGAGACTCACGCTGCGGAGCGACGACGGAGAACCGCTCGATTTGGGATACGTGGGCGAAGTCGTTGGCGTCGACCGCGAGCTGCTTCTCAAAACGTGCCGGTCGGGAGCCATTCCGGTCATACCGTCGATAGCTCTCGACAAAAAGGGACAAAAGTACAACGTGAACGCCGACACGGCGGCAGCGGCGGTGGCCCGCATTCTCGATGCCGAAAAGCTGATCTTCCTCAGCGATGTGTCGGGGATCTACCTCGACCGAACCGATCCCGAGACGCTTGTGTCACATCTGACCGAAAGCCGCTGCCGCGAGCTGATCGCCAACGGCACAATCGACTCGGGGATGGTCCCCAAAGTCGAGGCGGCGCTCGACGCATTGAAAGCCGGGGTCAAGAAAGTGCACATCATCGACGGCCGGATGCCGCACTCGCTGCTGGTCGAGATTTATTCGGACAAGGGAATCGGGACGGAAATCGAAATGTAGCCGGGTTTCATCGACGTGTAGCCGGGTTTCTCCGAATCCCGGCTGTTGTGGAAGGTCGAACTCGTAGACCGCGAGTTCAAAGTAACCGGACGTCGAAGAGCGGGTTTCGGAGAGACCCGCCTACAAGGAGAATCTAGTGCATCAAGCCGCATCGCAAAGCAGCCAGGCCACAATCGACCTTTTCAAACAATATGTGATTCCCAATTACACGCGGTACCCCGTGTGCCTGGTGCATGGCGAGGGCTCTTACGTGTGGGACGCCGAGGGGAAACGCTATCTCGACCTGTTTCCCGGCTGGGGCTGCAATATTCTGGGCTACTCGCCCCCGCGGGTCGTCCAGGCGATTCAAGAGCAGGTGACGCACCTGATTCATGTCCCCAATACGTGGTACACCGAGGCACAGGGCAAATTCGCGCAGGCCCTCTGCACCCGCAGCTTCGGCCAGGCGTTCTTCTGCAACAGCGGCGCCGAGGCCATCGAGGGGGCGATCAAGCTGGCCCGGCTCTGCGGCTCGCCGCACGGACGCCACAAAATCATCACTTTCGAAAACAGTTTTCACGGCCGAACCTACGCAGCCGTCACGGCCACCGCTCAGCCCAAATACCACGAAGGAATCGGCCCTCTCGTGCCCGGATTCGATTACGCTCCTCTCAACAACCTTTCGGCGGTCAAAGAATTGGTCGGCAACGAAACGTGCGCGATCCTGATCGAGCCGGTGCAAGGCGAAGGGGGGGTCAACCTGCCGCGCGACGAATTTCTGGCCGGCCTTCGCAAGATTGTCGACGACAATGGCCTCGTATTGATCTTCGACGAAGTGCAGACTTGCATGGGTCGGACGGGAACCTGGTTCGGCTATCAACAGGGGGACGTCCAACCCGACATCCTGACGATGGCCAAGGGCATTTCCGGCGGCGTGGCTTGCGGCGCCATGATCGCCCGCCCGGAAATCGCCGAAAAGCTCAAGCCGGGCAAACACGCCAGCACGTTCGGCGGCAATCCGCTGGCGATGGCAGCCGGGCTGGCGACCATCGCCACGATCGAAGACGATCGCCTGCTCGAAAACGTGAAGGCCATGTCGGCCCGCTTTCGCGACCATTTCACCAAGCTCAAGGCCGAGCTCAAAATCATTCGCGAGCTGCGGATTCGCGGCATGATGATCGGCATCGACCTCACGATTCCCGGCGCTGCGGCCGTCGGAAAGTGCATGGATCGCGGCGTGCTCGTCAATTGCACGCACGACACGGTGATCCGACTTTTGCCGGCGCTCAATATTACGGCGCAACAGGTCGATGAAGGGGCCGCTGTCATCGGCGACGTCCTGCGCGAGATGGCGTGATGGGCCGCGGAAAGCAAAATCACACAAGGCCGAGCTCGGCCGGATCGGTCCCGCGCAAAGGCGAGGCGGCGACCCAATCTTTGAGCTTCCCCAACACGAAATGCTTATGATTGGCGACGGCCTGCTCCGAGACCCCGAGCTTGCGGGCTGCATCTTTATTCGACCAGCCCAACACGAATAACAGCTCGATGCACTTGAGCCGCTCGAATTCTCCGCGCGCGAGCCATTGCACGATCAAGGTTTCGAGCCCTTCGCGCAGAACCTGTTCTTCGGCGACGCGCCGCTCACGGCTGCGAGCCAGGCTCGAGGCCATGCGGTCGTTGCCGGCCGGCTCGGGACCTGCATCTTGCGAC
>DATGKC010000163.1:0-14776 GCA_035294845.1 Planctomycetaceae bacterium
AAGGGGCTTACCCGATCTATCGGGACGGCGTTCAAAGAAGAAAAGCGCAACCCCTGCAGGTAAAGTGAGGATGTTAAACCAGTCTCACTCCTCAACCACACAGGAGCCGCGCCATGCATCAGTTTATCAAACGGCACAAGAATGACATCCACGGCGTGTTGAGCGGCTTTGACCGGATCCGTTTTCGTGGAACGATCCGCTGGTTTGGGAGCGTTCGCGGCGTGATGAGTTTTCTGTGGAAAATTCAGGTGCGCTTGACTGAGTTCACGACGTGGGCCAAGGGACTCACTCAGCAGATCGTTGATGCCTCCGAACAAATTGCCGCGGCGGCGGGGCGCCCGATGATGTATCTGAACAGCAGTTCCGTGTCTAAAGAGGAACTGGCTCTCACGATTGCCAAGGCCGACCGTGTGACCGAGGGGCTGGTTTGCGTCTTCAAGTGTGTCGAGCCCTGCCACACCTTCAAGGTCGGACCGAACGCGGCGACGACCAAGAAGCTCGAATTGCGGAAGATCCCGGGAAAATGCTCCCATTATTACTTCTACATGCTGCACCCGCGGTTCGGACTGTTGCATCTGCGCTTGCAGGCTTGGCTGCCGTTCACCATTCACGTCTGCATGAATGGTCGCGAATGGCTGGCGCGGGAATTGCGCCGACAAAGGATCGGCTTCGAACAGCGTGACAACTGCTTCGTGTGGATCAAGGACATCGCCGCAGCTCAGAAGTTGGCCAATCAACAATTGCGAACCGACTGGAGTGGTTTGCTGGACGATCTGCGGCGACTGTTTCACCCCGTTCATGAAACGATGTTCGGAAAACAGTCGCTGGAAATCTACTGGTCGGCGGACGAGTCCGAATGGGCCACTGACGTGATGTTCCAATCTCCAGCCGCGTTGGCACGGGTCTATCCGGGGCTGGTGCGGCATGCCCTCGCCGCCTTCGGTTGCAAAGACGTCCTGAAATTCCTGGGACGGTCGCCGAAGATCCAATGCTACCGGGCAAGCGACATCGGGATCAGCTCCACGACCCGTCCCGAGGGAACCTGCATTAGGTATCGGCTCAATCGAAACTCGCTCAAGATGTACGATAAACAGGAAGCCGTACTGCGCACCGAAACCATCATCAATGATCCACGCGACATGAAGGTCCTTCGCTCTCGGCAGGGACGTCCCTCGGAACCAAAGAAGTGGCAACGACTGCGGAAGGGGGTGGCCGATCTGCACCGCCGCGCCGAAGTCAGCCAGAAATCGAACGAGCGCTACCTGGACGCGCGTTGGCGGCAGTAAATCATGACCAGCCGTTGGGCGAACTGATCAGCGATCTTTGTCAACCCGCCGAATTGAAGGGCCGCCGCGTCCGTGCCCTGGAACCGCTCAGTCCTGACGATAGCCGCCTCCTGGCGGCGGTCAATCGCGGCGAATTTGCCATCAACGGCTTCCGCAACCGCGACCTGCGTTCCCTGCTGTTCGGAACTGCCGAAGTTGCCGGCGCCGAATTGAAACGTCAAGGAGCGCGAACGACCCGACAGATCCGCATGTTGCGCGCTCACCACCTGATTCGGAAAGTCTCGAAGACCCATCGTTACACTCTGACCGCCAAAGGTCACCTGGCGATTAATGCGCTGCTGGCAGCACAACAATCGAGCCCGCAACAGCTTGCACAACTGGCTGCATAAAATCTTCGCGGCACGCAAAGAAACAAACTTTTAGTAGTTTACTGATGATTGGGAGCGGGACGGGCAGGCCCATCCGTGTTCTCCGTGCGGTCCGTGGTTCTCCTGCCGCAGCGGGGCGTCGAAACTTTCGCGTCGCTCGCGTGTTTCGTGGTTCTTCTTGAGTTCCCCATCGGGGGTGCTGCGCGGTCCTTTCTGATCGCTCCGGTTGCGGCGTTCGGCCGCGATCTGCGATTTGCGACCGGCAGCTTAACGGCCGCGGCGGCGGCGATTGAACTCTTCTTTGGCGGTCTCCCGCCGCTTGGGATTGAGGTCCCAGAATTCCTTGAGCGGGTAGGCGTCGGGAATCTCTTCGTCGTCGAGTTCGACGCATTCCCGCCAGCCATGCAGGGCCAAGAGCGCCTCGTCGATCGTTTCGTCTTCTTTCTTGAGATCCGAATATTCTTCGAGAATCTTTTCGTACTTGCTCATCCCGTCCCAGAGCAGCTTTCGAGCGACGGCCGTGTCGGCCCGGTGAAGCGCCTGCTCGCCTTCGTACATTTCGCGATGCGCTTCGGCCATCTCCTTTTCTGATTCGACGCGCGACTTGAGCCGCCAGAAACGATAGTTCGTCTGGTTCTGGTAGTTGCCGATCCAGTACGACTTGCGGTCGCGCTCGGTCAAGTTTTGCGCATCTTCTTCGGCAATCATTTGATCGAGCTCGTCTCCCGTGACCTCGAAATGAATGCTGCCGATGGGACAATCGAATTCCATGATTCCGTACTTGGTGGTCCAGTCGTCGAACGCCGTCTTCCAGGCCTCGATGCACACTTCGTCAAAAATGCCCTCGCGCTGCATGGTCCCCGCATAGTCGAACTCGGCGCGCATCGGATAGGCGCGAAACAGGTAGATCGCCATGATGTGTTCCAAGTTGCCGGAGCTATCGATGGTCTCGTTGGCGCGCTGGAACCAGTCTCGGGCCTCGAGATAGTTGTCTCGGCCGTTGGGGTTCACTTCGGGATCGGGCCTCCCCTCGAAGCGGGCCACGTCGGGGTCGGAACGATAGAAGCGGCGGAATTGCTTCCATTCGTCGCTGCGGCCGATTTTCTTCCCCGTCGTGTCGCCGACGTACCAGTACAGCTCGGCGTACTTGTCATTGCGCTCGCGCCCCTTCTTGAAGAATTTGATGCCTTCCTTCACCCAGTAATAGCGGTCGGCGACGGCGTCCCACTCGGCCGAAACGTTATAGGCCAGGTTCCAGCCCTGGTAGTGCCAGACCTTGAGAAAGTGCGGCTGCAAGAGAATGATCGACTCGGTCGTGGCGCGCAGCGCGGCCCAGTCTTTGTTTCGCTGCTGGTCCTGCCAGTCCATCCACAAGATGCTGGTGGCGATTCCCCGGAAACCCAACAGCAAAAGTCCCATCGTCGAGCTGGCCGGGTCGACATTCCCCAGCGCCGATTCGCCCAACTTGTCCTTTAATCGCAATTCCGCCAGCTTTCCGCCTGAAATTTCTCCGCTGCGGGCGGTCGCCGGTTCGGGGGGCATTCCCAGATAGATAATTGGCACCAGGAGCACCACGATGCCGGCCACATACAACCATTTTCTCTGCTGAGAAGTCAAATGATTCATTTCGCCTCCAGCTCACGCAGACGCAGACTGAAGTAGCCCACGAGAATCCAGGGAAGACAATAGCCGACCGTGATGGCCAGGCTCGGCAACAAAGCTTCGGCCCAGGGGACGTCAAATCCGTTGGCGACATATTCGGTGGTGTCGAACGACGCAAAATCAGGAAACATGTGCTGCACGGCCCACAGGGCATTGAGCTCGATGTTGTCGAGCGTGCTGACGACGCGGCCCACGAGCTTATTGTCGATTTCGACCATCGGATTCAGGTGCGTCGGGATGCGATAAATGGAATCGAACAGCCCCGAGCCCTGCATTTTGACATTCGGATTGTATGATACGTTTCCTGTGACCAGCGACTGGAGGAACGAATGGGCGACTTTGCCCACCACGACGACAAACGCCGTGAGCATCGTCGCCACCGGGCCTTTCACGAAGCAGCCGGAGACCACACCCAGCACGACCACCATTGTCATCATCAGGCCGATGGTGGTGATGCTCTTGAAATAGCTGGCGGCGAACGATCGATCGGGGAGCCGCACGAACAAATCGGGCTTGGCCATTCCCAGGTACTGCGCCGACGACAGGCATGCTGTTTCGACCTGCAGCTTTCCATCCTGGATGATGTCTTTTAAGAGCTCGACCGAGTTGCCGTCTTCGTCCTGCAGCGTCTTGTTTTGGGCCAGCACGTCGTAGACGTTGCGGCGAAATTCGTGGACTTCGAATGCCTTGAGGGGAACCCGCAGCTTGGTCTTGGGGTTAATGAGCGTGAACTGACACATGAGCTGCCGCTCGATGTTTCCCTTGTGCGAGCGGAACGACTGAAAGCTCGATTCCAGCACCAGCCGCCCTTGGCCCTCGAATCGCGACGGATCGAGATTGGAAAAATTCCAGATCGCGCGGGCCTTGGTGTTCCCTTCAATGAAGCTGCGGAACATGACCTCGTCGCCTACGTTGATCCCCTCTTTAGTCGGCTTCCCTTCGTTGTCGAGGAAGTTGATTTCGCCGTACACCGGCACGCGGGCGATGAGTTGCGCCCCTTTGGCTTGCGGCAACTGGCGATTAATCCATACGTAGCCGATAGCCGACATGATGACGAGAACAAGCCCCCCGATCGCCGCGAATCCAAAAATGCGCCCCAGCACGACCTCATGCCGCCGCACGGGCTTGGTGACCACCGTATGCAGCGAGCGCACCTTGATGTCGTCCGGAATGCCCCAGCACGCCAACAGCAGCACGACCGGCAAGATCAGCCAGTTGATCGTCCGCAGCACGAAGCTGACGTAGTTTTTCACCTGCAAGTCGGGGTCGGGAGTGGCCTCGGACATGAACCAGCCGGCGAACAGAAACAACACCGCAAATACGGCAAACACCCACAGCGTCTTGCGCCGCACCGCCTCTCGGAACGTCAACGTCGTCAGCGCCAGGCATCGCCGCGGCGATGTGCCCAGAAAGTCGGAAAATGCGCCGGCGCTATGCACGACGACTTCAACCGGGCCCGCAAAGCCCAGAGTCAGCATCGAAATCACAATGGCCAAAACGAACGACAAGGCCAGCACCGCGACCATGATGACCAGCCAATGGGTGAATCCCGCGGCCAGATCGAACGGCACCGGACTGAAATTGAGCGACATGAGCTACCCGGAAGAGTCGGAAATGCAATTCACTAGATTCGAAAACGACAACCGCGCCTTGTGGCGTTGGGGCTTTTCTTAAAGGCTACGTTGCAGTGCTGGCAGGCAGCGCGGGAGCCACATACCTTTGCCCCGGCCGGGCCGCGCTCTCGCGGACCGTCTTGACGAACAGGTCTTCCAGATTCGTCGTGGGATGATCGACTTCGAGCACCTGCGCTCCGTGGCGGGCCAGCACGGCTTCGACTTCCTTAACGACGTTGTCGGCCAGCCGCGACGTTTTGATCTGCGTCACGCCCTGATCTTTCAGCAGGTCTTGCACTTTTCCCAAAACCTTCAATTCGCCGCCGTCCAGAATGGCAATGCGGTCGCACACGTCCTGCACGTCGGCCAACAGGTGGCTGCACATTACGACCGTCTTCCCCTCGTCGCGCAGCTTGACGATCATGTCTTTCATGTCGCGAGAACCGAGCGGGTCCAGACCGCTCGTCGGCTCGTCGAGCAGAATCAAATCGGGCTCGTTGATCAGCGCCTGGGCCAGGCCGATGCGGCGCGTCATGCCCTTCGAATACTCCTTCACATGCCGGCGGCGGGCATGCGTGAGGCCCACCCGCTCGATCAGCTTTTTGGTGCGGTCGCGGCGGACGTTCGCGGGCATCTTGAACAGCCGTCCGTAAAAATCGAGCGTCTCTTCTGCATTCAGAAACCGATACAGATACGATTCTTCGGGGAGGTAGCCGATCCGCTCGTTTTTGGTGACATCCGAAGCCGGCCTTCCCAGGATCGTGACATCTCCCTCGGTCGGAAACAAAAGCCCCAACAGCAGCTTGAGCGTGGTCGTTTTCCCGGAGCCGTTGGGGCCCAAAAGACCAAACACTTCCCCCCTCATGACATCCAGGCTCAGCGAATTGAGAGCGCGAACCTTTTTCCGCCCCCAAAAGTCGCGATAAATCTTTGTGAGATTTCGAGTTTGAATGACGACTTCGCTGGACATCGACGATTCCCCGTGGCGAATAGGCGAATGAAAAACAAAGAAATGGAACCAAGTGGCGGTCGTCTCGGAATCCCAAACACGATTACGCGAGATCGGCGTTTCCCGTTGGCTGAAACCGGCAGCCCCATGAAAAGCCAGGGAAAACGAAAGCTCCACTTTAGAGCAGGGCGCAGGGCAGTGCAAGTGCCCTGGGGCCGCGCCCGATGCGCGTTATTAGAGTTCGGCAATCGGCTCGCCGGAGGGAAGGATCGGCATGGGCCGGCCGCGAAAATCGGGAAACGACGTATTGCTGTAGTCAATTCCCAGATGACGAAACACCGTTGCCCACAAATCGTTAGGCGTCAGGGGACGCTCCTTGGGATGCTCGCCCTTCGAATTCGTCGAGCCGACAACCTGCCCTACGCGCATCCCCCCGCCGGAGACCAACAGCGACATGGCCTGCGGCCAGTGATCGCGCCCCGGCTGCATGACGCCGGTCTGGCTGCCGACGGTCGGGGCGATTCGCGGCGTGCGCCCGAATTCCCCGGTCACGACAAGCATGACCTTGCGATCGAGGCCGCGCTGGTAAATGTCTTCGATGAGCGCGGTGATGGCGCGATCGTAGATCGGGTACCTGACCAGCGCGTCCTTATACATGTGGCAGTTGACCGCGTGGGAATCCCAATTGTAGACGAGCTCTTTCGGCGCGGTTTGTCCGGGCGGAACGCAGTTCTCCATGACCATCGTCACGAAGCTCACTCCCGCCTCGACCAGCCGCCGCGCCATGAGCGCCCGGTAGCCCCACGGGTGCCGGCCATAGCGGTCGCGCACCGCCTCGGGTTCCTGCGAGAGGTCGAAGGCGTTTCGCGCCCTGTCGCTGGTGAGCAGGTTGAGCGCTCGCTGGTTGAAATCATCCATAGCCAGCATTGTGCCGCGCGAGTCCACTTCGCGGCGGGCGAGGTCGAACCCCGTCAAGAGGGCCACCCGGTCGTCGAGCCGCCCTTCCATCTCCCGCGCGAGGGCCAGATTCTGCACCTGGAATTTCGGCGCACTGGGGTCTCCGATGACGTCGAAGGGATGCGTTTCGGCGCCCAGGTAGGCGCTGCCGAAGCCGTACGTATTGACGTCGCTGCGCCCGGCGTCGGTTCCGGCCACGTAATTCGGCATGCCGATCTTTCGCCGCTCGCGAACCTTGGCCACCATAGAGCCCACCATCGGAGAGACGGTGACGAAATCCTCCGGCGAACCGGGGTCGCGGCCGGTGAGAAAGTGCTTCATCCCGTCGCCATGCCCTGCGTATTGGTGAGCGATCGAGCGAATGATGGCGAATTTGTCGGCGATCTGCGCATGCAGCGGAAAATGCTCGCAGACATCCATTCCTGAAACGGCGGTCGGGATGGGGCGGAACTCACCCCGGTAGTCCAAGGGAGCCTGAGGCTTGAGGTCGTACATCTCCATGTGCGGAGGGCCGCCGGGAAGCCAGATGAAGATCACTGATGTGTCGGCGTCGTCGGCCCTCGCCTGGGGGGCGGCCAGCGCTCGCAGACGAAAGAGATTTGCGAGACTGAAGGTCGACAGCCCCAATAGGCCGGCCTGCAGCAAGCTTCGTCGGGAAAGCGGCCCGGCACAACGGGCTCGAATCGAGTTCATCGCATCGCCTTCACGTGCCGATGGATCGTTTAGGCGTCAATGTTTTGTCTCCCC
This sequence comes from Planctomycetaceae bacterium, assembly GCA_035294845.1. Taxonomy (GTDB): domain Bacteria; phylum Planctomycetota; class Planctomycetia; order Planctomycetales; family Planctomycetaceae; genus JACQFH01. Next base: position 7,583 of record DATGKC010000163.1, read on the forward strand.
CGACTTTAATTGAGCCGCGGAAACGAGTCAACGACCTCTGATGCCTCGCTGGCTAAACTCGGTGCCGAAGAATTGATCCCCGAATTCGCCAGAATCTGAATTAAGGTTCGATCCGACGCCCGCCGCCGGTAGAATAGAGACATGCCGTACGTCTCAGAACGCGGTCGTTTTTCGGTTCGCCGGCCGGGCCCGTTAGGGGTGGCAATCGCGACGGTGTTCGTGATACTCGTCGCAGCCGGACTTTGGACCGGCTTTCGACGTCTGGGCAGTACGGGCAGATTATCGGTTCGAGAACTCGGAGGTGACGCCTCGATGGATAAGAATGCCTTTCTGATTCAATTATCAGAAAGAATGGAGGCCGACTTTCGAAAACAGAATGAAGTGCAGCGCGTGTTTTCCGCGATTTGGAGACTCGAAAGCGAGGTGAATAACGGCGGATTCGATCAATATTTGCGCTTCACCGATTCAGAGATGATTGCCCATGCTACGATCGCTCTTCGAACCATCGGAGCAAATTCGTGTGCTGCAATCGTCGAGCAGGCCATCGCGCAAATTGCCCCTCTGCCGACGACAGAAGACGCGCGTCACGCGACCTTGGACGCATTGGGCGATGAGGCCCTCGAGCGGTTGGAGTCGCTGGATTCAGAATTCTACGCGTACCCCGACGACTTGACCGAACTGTTTTCCAGCTTTGTGATCCGCCACCCAGCGGAATTTGGTGCGGTTTCTACCGAATAATGTCGAAAGTTGTCCTGACCGGCGCATTTCCTCGCTTGCAGCAGTAATCATATTGTAAGATAAATACTGCTGGCACTGAAACAAAAGCTCAAGGGCCGATCATGAGCAGTCCGAGCGGCAATCGTCCGAAAGTCTCAGCATCGCATCTTGCCGAACACCAGAGCGCCGGCCGCCGCGCTTTGCTGCAGCCGGCTGGTGGCGATTTGATTCGCGTCGGCTCGCGGCGGTGGTTCTTGCAGACCGGCATTTCGGGAATTGCCGGCCTTTCGCTGGCCGACGTCTTGCGATCGCGCGCCCGGGCGAACGGCGCGCACCCGTCCAACCGGAAATCGGTGATTCTGTTTTGGCTTTCCGGCGGACCGAGCCATCTCGATTTCTGGGACCCCAAGCCCGAGGCGCCCGTCGAGACGCGCGGGCCTTTTGAGACGATTGCCACCAAATTGCCAGGCGTCCGATTCTGCGAGCACCTTCCGCTACAGGCCAGCCTGCTGGATCGGCTCACGGTGATCCGATCGGTCGATTGCCGCGACAGCGACGATCATCGCGCCGCCGTGATGCAAACCGGCAACTCGCGAGCATTGAAAGACTTGAAACCCACGTTCGCGGGACCTTTGCACGGGCGATTTCCCTCGATGGGCTCTCTCGCCGCAAAGTTCCGCGGAGCGAACGACCCCGACATGCCGCCCTTCGTGGGATTGGCCGACCCGGCGCCGTCGCTCTGGCATTCGGACGTCTGGAACGCGGGCGAACTGGGCTCGGCTTACGAGCCGATCGCCGAAACCGGTTTGGCCGGGCGGCTGGAAATGCCCCCGGGCGTCAACGTGACCCGCGCTCAAGACCGCGATGGGCTGCGCCGGCAATTCGACCGCCTGCGTCACGATTTGGATGCGAGCCGCACTATGGAGCGAATGGACCAGTACGATCGACAGGCCCTGGAAATGGTTTTGTCAGGCAAGGCTCGCGAAGCCTTTCAATTGGATCGCGAGTCCGACAGCACGCGCGAATTCTATGGTCGCGACAGCTTCGGCGAGAAAGCCCTGCTCGCGCGGCGTTTGGTCGAGGCCGGGGTGACGTTCGTCGTGGTCAGCGGCCGCTTCGGCGTATTTGACAACCATGGCGACGACGTTATTTGGGGCGGGTTGATCAAGGGGCTTAAGCCGCTGTTCCCGAGCGTCGATCGAAGTTTGTTCGCGCTCGTGTCGGACCTGGAATCTCGCGGCTTGCTCGAGAGCACGCTGATCTTGACGATGGGCGAATTTGGACGCTCGCCCATGATCTCGACCACCGGCGGGCGCACTCACTGGACTAACTGCATGTCGGTGCTGGCGGCGGGCGGCAAAGGCAGAGGCGGCCAGATCATCGGCAGCACAGATGCCAAGGGATACGACATCAAAGATGGACGCGTGATCCCCGCCGACCTGGCGGCCACCGTCTTCCGTCATCTCGACATCGACCTCGACACTCAATGGACCGACCTTCAAGGCCGCCCGCACCCGATCGTCAGCGATGGCGGCCGTCCGATCGCCGAGCTGTGGTGAATCAATCGCTCAGCGCGTTCGCCACGTGCTCTGAAATGGCGAGCGCATCGGGAAGCTGTTCGATCGCGAGGCGCTCCAGATCGGGAACTTTATTCCACGGCTCGAGGGCAGCAGCCTCTTGCCAGGCTCGCGCCGATTCCAGGTGCAAAGGATAAGCGGGACGATCGAGATCGAGGTGTTCGGCGAGAAGATCGGCCAGGCGGACGGCGGCGACCAGCGGGCGATGCGCAGCCGGCGCGCTAGCGGGGTCGTGATGGTCGAGTGCCGAGGCGATGAGCTCTCCAGGTGCATTCCAAAACCCGAGCAGCGCCGCCCCCAGACGACAATGATCGCGCTCGGGCGCCGGCGAAAGATTTCGCTCGATGAGCTGATCGTGCTCTTCGTGCCAGATGATGCCCAGCCGCGGCGCTGGGCCGGCCAGCAAAACATGGCCGATGTCGTGCGCCATTCCCGCGGCGAGGCCCTCCCCCGGATTTTCGAGCCTCGCGGCCACCTGCAATTTCTGCGCGAGCACGCCGGCCAAAAGCAAATGCCGCCAGAGCTTCTCGCGCGGCCGTTCGTGCAACGGCTTCCAGGAACGCAAAAAATCGGACAGCGCCAACAGCCACAATGCCGATAGGCACTTTCGTCGACCGATTTGTGCCACGGCCTGGCGCACGGTTTTCGCCGCTCGGCCGCCGCAGAAGATCGACAGATTGGCGACGATCAAAAGACCCAATCGCAACTTTTCATCCGACTCGACCTGCACGATGATCGCTTCGTCGCTCAGATTGTCGTCGCCCGCCAATTCCAAGGCGAGGCGCACGGCTTTGGGGGGCAGTGGGCAGGACCCAAGCCGGCAAACGCTGCGTAAGAGCGCCACCTCATTCGAGCCGTCCACGGTCGATCACCGCTTCGCGTTCCATGGTTCGGCGGCAGAGGCCGAGCTCAACTCGCTCGAAGCCGGCCCAGTCGCTCCGGCAAGCTGGAACTTTTCTTGTTCCCGGCGGACTTCGGCCAGCCAGTATTGAGCCTGCTGCAGCCGCGGATTTTCGATCAGGGCCGTCATGAACTCCTGTTCGCTGGCCGGCAGTTCGCCGCGCTCATGCCGGATCAAGCCGAGATTATAGTGCGCCGCCGCCGAACCGACCGCTTCGACCAATGGCGCAAGCGCCTGCTCCATTTGACCGGATTTGGCCAACGCCAGCCCGCAATGAAATCGGTAGCTCTTTTCTTCAGGAGCCGCGGCCATCGCCCGCTGCAGCGTCGCGACCGCCTCGGTCCACCGCTTCTGGTCGGCGTAGAATTGGCCCAGCGCATCGAGAGCCTGCCCCGAGCGGGAATCAATTCTGATGGCTTTTTGAAAACCAGCCTCTGCATCGGCGGTGCGGCCGGCGACCTGGTCGAGCCGCGCCAGCCCGATGATGGCGTCGATCGATTTCGCATCGGAGGCCAGAACCTGGGCGTATGACTTTCGGGCCTCTTCGTGGTAGCCGCGCTGCTCCTGGAACTGGGCAACCGCCAATCTCGCCTTCGACGTCGGGGTATAGTTGGAATCGCTGTTTCTCTTCGACTTGAACAGCGATGTGGCGGCCGACGCGCCGGGCGCCGGTTGCCCATATTGACCCGGCCCACCGGTCGTGAATGAGCCATCGTTCGTTTGTTCGCTCACGCAGCCCAGAGCCAAGCAGCAAACCCACGAGAGAATGATGAGGCGGACTGAGAGGCGGCGCTGGCGCATGCTGACACCATCCGTGTGCGATCGCGGCGTCGAGACGCCCCGTTCGGCGCGAGCGCCGCCGGACGCGATCAACCGAATTTGTGATTTGAAGTGGAAACGCGAAGTGAAACGAGCGGCCGGCCAGGAAAGGCCCGCCGGGTCGGCGTTGGGCCGGCGTCAAATCTGGCAGAAGAACCGCAATGTGGCTTCTGCGATCAGCACTTCCGTCAGCGCAACTTCCTGGTTTCGGAATCGGCAGATAGACTGCACAATCTCCAGCAAATCTCGCGGATCCGATGACCTTGGCGGCTTTCCGCGGTCATAGTAGGTTGAATACAGGTAGTCTACGGCGCCCTGGTTATATGAGATGTTGCGCTGCCGGCATGCCAACTGAAAGATCTCGGTGAACAGATCGCGGTCCGGAGTGCCGATCGCGATCTTGTGCCTGATCCGCCGCAGAAACGCCTCGTCGACCAATTCGCGCGGATCGAGGTTCGTCGAGAAGATGATGAGTTGCTCGAACGGGACGGCGAATTTTTTGCCTGTCGAGAGCGTCATGTAGTCGATGCGCTCTTCCAGCGGGAGAATCCAGCGATTGAGCAAGTCGCGCGGGCTGACGATCTGCCGACCGAAGTCGTCGATCAGGAAGACCCCCCCGTTGGCCTTGATGTGCAGCGGGGCCTGGTAAAAATTGGCCGTCGTGTTGTACCGCAGATCGAGCATGTCGAGCGTCAGCTCGCCGCCGGTGATGACGACCGGCCGCTTGATCCGCCGCCACCGCAGATCGGGGGGATTATTGTGCAAGAGGCGGCTTTTTTCACCTGAGGCGCGCGGGTCGCCTTGCATGGCCGTCCCCAACAGGTCGTCGTTGTCGGTGGCCGCATGAATCGTCGGATCGAAAATGGTGACGATGCTGTTTTCGGAGTGAATCGCGTAGGGTACGAAAATCTCGCCCCCGTTTTTGTTCAAGAATCGTCCCAGCCCTTTGGCGACCATCGTCTTGCCGTTGCCGGGCGGCCCGTAAATGAAAATCGACTTGCCGCTGCAGACCGCCGGCCCCAATTCATCGAGAACCCCGGGACGAATCACGAGGTCTTTGAAGGCATCCAGCAGCGACTCGGGATTGCAGAGCGTACCGGTGACTGTTTGCTGCATGCACTGCCGCACGTAATCTTCGAGCGGCACCGGCGCGGGACCCACGTATCGGCACTGCTCGAACGCCTCTCGGGCCCGCGCACGTCCCAGATCGGTGAGATTGAATCGGTAAGAGACGCGGCCGATGAGGTCGCCCGAGCTGACCTCGATGCACTTCTCATCCTTCAAAAAGACAAGCCCCTCGTCGATCACGTTGAAGGGGAGACGAGACTGCCGCGCGAGATCGACCCCCAGCGCGGCCCCTTGCAAATAGAGTTGCTTGAGAATCAGGTCGCAGACCTGCATCAGCGACAGGCCGCTTTGGGCCAATGTCTCGGGCGCCACCGGGGCTTTGGGGACCGGACGCGGTTCGAGCCGCGCCGCGCCGCTTGACGCCCCTGCTCCGCGCGCCGGCGCCTGATCGCGGTTAGCCGCTTGAAACAATTGCGTGTAAACGTCGAGCAATTGTTCGATCTGCCGCTCAGAGCGGGGTGGCTGCGCGGGGCCCAAGGGCACCCCGCCTGGAATTTCGGCGGGATGCCCGAGCGGCCCTGGCGAGCCCGGAAATGAATCGGATGGCTTGCGGTCGGGCATAACGATGTCTCCGCGTGCGTCGGATGGATGCAAAGGCCCGTTACTACCGGCCCGCTTGCGGAGCCCCGCCGCTGCCGCTTCCACCGCCGCTGCCGCCTTGTGGCTGCGGGTACGAGATACGCGGCTCGGGAATTGTCGTCAGGTACGAGCGCCGAACCAGGTCGACTTCCTGAGCCGGAGCGCCGTAAGGCTGGCAGACGCGCAGGCAAATGATCGGCGCGTCGGCGCCCAGGATCGCGGCGGCTTCGTTCTGTACGCTGGCGAGGCGCGTCTGGCTGATCTGGGCGACATCACCGGCCTGAACCCAAGGCGTGCGGCGCTGCGGCGGGGCATAGAGCAATATCCACCGCAAGTGCACCCGGCCCGAGTCGTTCAGCTCTTGCGTCGCCGGGTCGAAATGTTGATCGTACAACGTGGTGTTCGTCATCCAGCCGGCGGCGCTCTGAGCCGCGAAATGCGTCCGAACCGACATGCGGTCCTGCCAGCGGTAGGGGTCGGGCCAGTAATGGGCCGTGTGATACCGATGCACGCAGGGCTCGCTCGGGCCGCAAGGACGAGGCTCCAGGGGCCACTGCTTGCCGGCGTGGTACCTCATGCGACTGCCCGGCAGCGAATCGCATTGCGGATACCAGAATTCGGCGTCATCGGCCAAGAGCACGCCGGCCAAGGACAAGAGCACGACAGGGGCGATTCGAGATGCTGTGCGGAGCATAGGGCATTCCGGAAGAATGAGGCGTTCGACGATGAATCTGAGCGATGGGAACGAGGCTTCAAAACGGCTCGAAGCGTCGACTCAGAACGGCGGCCCTATTGGGTATATCGGCTGGCGAACGTAGCGACGATAACGGTGGCGCCGCGTTTGTCGGAAAGGCACGCCCAATCGCGCGCGGCGCTGGAAAAACTGGGCAAGTTTTAACGCCGAGTCTGGTGGGGGTTATCGACCAGGGTCATAGGCCGGCCCCATCGGCACGACCTCAGTCGGCGCAGGGGGCGGCAGCGATGGGCGGCCTGGCCAGGGAGGCAAGTCGGAGGAAGCGGCCGGAGCTGGCCGATTGGCAGGCGAGGGTCCTTGCTGCTCGGAGCCGGCCGGCAATGGCATCTGTCCGCCAAGGCCAGCCGCGTGACTTGCCGCCGGACCGGCGCTCATCGGCGCCTCGCGAGAAGCAGCGACGGCCCAATCGCCCAGTGAAAAGATCGTTCCTGCAGGCCCCGCCGAAAGACCCAATTGTGCGGCCGTCGCCTGAACATCACGCCATGCCTGGGCAGGACGACGCGGCCCGGCTTCGCTCGGGATTTCGCCCGGTCTGGCCGGCGCGCGCACCGGATCGCGCCAATCGGGAAGGCCAGCTTCCGCCGCCGCGTTTTGCGCCCAATCCGGGATCTCGCCCGCAGGCGCCGCGCGGTTCGATGCATCATGTTGAGGGGCGCCTTCCTGCCCAGGAGCGCCCGTTTGCCGCACTCCCGAATTGCCCCCCGCCCGCGGTCGGATGA
>DATGKC010000164.1:0-4290 GCA_035294845.1 Planctomycetaceae bacterium
TGCATTGCCGGTACGACGAGACTCGCGGTCGGGGTCGTTTCCGAGTCAGGGTATAAGCCATGTTGAACGTGCTCGGACATCCGCGATCGGTCTGCGACGGTATCACGCGGCGCACCTGGCTCAACGTTGCCGGTGCGGGGATGGTCGGTACAAGTCTGCCCCGCGTCTGGGCGGCAGAAGAAAGAGCTCCTTCCCCATCTCGGAGGGCCAAATCGGTCTTATTTGTATTCCTCTATGGCGGTCCAAGCCAGCTCGAAACATTCGATATGAAGCCCGAGGCGCCCAGCGCCATTCGCGGCCCTTGGCGACCAATTGCATCGCGAACGCCTGGATTGCGGATCTGCGAACACCTGCCTCAACTGGCCGTCCGATCCCACCAGTACTGCGTGGTGCGCACTGTCAACCATCCGCAGAACGATCACAACGGCACACATTTCATTCAGACGGGGCGACCAATCCCTCCCGCCAATCGAGGCGCGGCACAGGTCGACGCCACCGACATCGATTGGCCGGCGTACGGTTCGGTTGTTTCCTATCTCGATGAACATGCATCGCGCCGAGCGCCGGCCTCGTTTCCGCCGTACGTCTATCTTCCTCGCCTGCTTGGGCATTTTGCCGGCTATGATATCAACGGGCAGTACGCCGGATGGCTGGGTAAAAAGTACAACCCGATGGCGACCGCGATCGGCAAGCGTGATGCCGGCGACAATCCTTTTTTCCGCGACTGCACAGATGCCGAACTGGATTTCCGCCTGAACGGATTCGAACGGCAACCGGAAATCACTCTCGACCGGCTCGACAGGCGTCGCAGCCTGCTGGTGCAGATGAGTGACGAGCGCCGAAAATTAGAGGCCGCAGCAGCAGGCGTACGGCGCTACGGCGACCTGCAGGAGAAGGCCCTGTCACTGCTGATGTCGCCCCACATCGAATCGGCCTTCGACATCCGTCGAGAGCCGCAAGCGCTGCGCGATCGGTACGGCCGCAATCTGTTTGGCCAATCGCTGCTCATGGGGCGGCGGATGATCGAAGCGGGCGCGCGGTTCGTGACCGTCGCATGGGATCTTCCGGTGCGGGGAGACAATTGCGGCAGTTGGGACATGCACGCGTGCCTGACACGAGTGATGAAAGATCACCTGCTGCCTGGACTCGACCGGGGTTTTTCGGCACTGCTCGACGACCTGGACGGCCGGGGTCTGCTCGACGAGACGCTGGTCTTCGTCGCTGGAGAGATGGGCCGCACGCCGCAATTCAAAAATCGCGGGGACGACGACGGCCGCGACCATTGGACGTATTGTTTCCCGTGCCTGTTTGCCGGGGCGGGGGTCCAGGGAGGAATCACGTACGGTGAGTCAGACCGCGATGCCGCTTACCCGCTCTCGAACCCAGTCTCCCCCGCCGACCTGGCAGCGACGATTTACGATAGCCTGGGCATTTCTCCTGAGACGCAAATTATCGACAATCAGGGGCGACCCGTTGCACTGGTGGAGGGGGGAAGGGCGCTACGCGAGATCTTCAATTGAACTCGGTTGGAATGGAAACCTGAGAGAGGGCGCGAGGCATCCGGGCGGCGCCGGACTGCCGCGGTCGATCTCCCCGCGATTTTCGGTAACAATTATTATCGAGACCGCTCGCCAATGCAGTAGAGATTCTCCATCGAGCGCAGGATGAGCCGATCTCCCGTGAAGGCGGCTGACGCCCAAAACAAGCTTTCATCGAGACGGTTCGAAGCCAGCAGCTTGAATTTCGGGCCGCTCTCGAGCACAGATGTCCGGCCGACCTCGTCGAGACAATAAATCTTCCCGCCGGCCGTCCAGGGAGAAACCGTGCTTCCGGTCGCTTCCGGAATCCGTTGCTGATAGTTCAGTTTTCCCTTGCGGGCATCATAACAGCGGATGATCCCCGTGTGCTGTTCCAGCATGTAGAGGCAATCGTCGACGAGCAGCGGCGAAGTGTTGTGATACGTGTTGTACGTGACGCTCCAGGCGATGAAGGGGCCTTCCGTTTCGCCCGCCTTCAAGGAAATATCGCCGGCTCCGCCCGCACGAACGGCGGCGAGCCGGACGGGGCTTCCCGTGAACCAATCGACCGAATCGACGTACAGCAGCTCGTCGTTCCCGACTGCGGTCGCCGACGTGCGGCCCGTCGCAGACATTTCCCACAGCACCTCTCCCGTCTGCGGATCATGGCCGCGCATTTTTTTCCCGCCTGTGACGACCAGTTCGGTCCGCAGACGGTTTTTCCAGAGATACGGGGTCGACCAGTTCGACCGTTCGTCTCGCGCCTGGCGCCACAATTCGTTGCCCGAGCGTTTGTCCAGCGCCACGAGAAACGACGACTTGTCGTTGTCGCACTGAACGAAAACCGCGTCGGCATGGATGACGGGAGAGCTTCCCGTCCCCCAGCCGGCCTGCGTCGGGAAGGCGCCGAGGTCCTTGTCCCACAGACGGTTTCCGTCGAAGTCGTAACACGAAATCCCGGTCATGCCGAAGTAGGCGATCAGCAATTCGCCGTCCGTCGCTGGAGTTTCCGAGGCGTATGTATTGCTGCGGTGCTTGCCGGTGCGCGGCTTTCCTTCATAGGCGGTCCGGTTCCAGATCACGTTCCCGGAGGCTGCGTCGAGGCAGAGGACCAGCCAGCGATACTCGTGTTGTTTGGGGTCGAGCGCATCCCGCACGATCCCGCCTTCGCCGCGGCGCGGCTTCTCCTCTTGCGCGCTTTCCGCCGTGGTGACGAAAACCCTTCCCTTCGCCGTGACGGGCTGAGACCAGCCGCGCCCCGGCAAAGCCACTTTCCAGATCACATTCGATTCTTCATCCCATGTTTCCGGATGTTTGGCCTCGCGGACGATGCCGTCCCCGCGCGGCCCTCGGAACTGCGTCCAGTCCTCGGCATTGGCGACAGAAGCGAGCACGAGCAAAAAGAAAGCGACCCGGTACGGCTTGCACGATTCCACGAGACACCTCTGCATGAACCTGAAGTGGCCTACCAACTGGACCGGAGAATTACATGAGTCCAGTTCCAGAGAGTAAGACGTACTGCCTTAATGTCAAGGGCAGCGGCGGCAAATGAATCCGCTGGGCGAACTTTCAGGAAGGATCGCCTCCGTTTCTTGGCCTGCTTTCCACCAGCTCAGTTTGATTTTGCCCGACTTCACATTCTGCGTGAGCAGCGCCAGGAACGCCACACGGGCAAGCTCTCGCGCTTCGCCGATCCATTGGTCCAGAACACCCTCGGGCTCGGCGGGATCGAGCTTCCATTGCGCTCCGTCGCGAGAGGCAATGAATTCTTCGAAAGTGTCAATCGGCGGAACGTCGACAAAATCGGGGAACTTCGTTTTCAGTTTGAGGAAAATACGGCCATTGGAAAGCTCTCTTTCTTCGACGATGACGGCTGGGAGATGAGTTTGCGTGTTTGAGCTGGGAGACGCGCGGGGAGACCTGCGGTCGGCGGGGTGTGGCTCGGTCGGAGACCGGCCACAACGATGGGCGGGGTTTGGCTCGTTCGGGAGACGTTGCGAGACCGGCCACGACGATGATGGAGACGGTCGGGCGACGCCCGGGAGTTGAGGGTCGAAATGGAGTTGGATATGTGCATATGTGGATGAATAAACCCTTCGTCGGCCACGCATAAAGTTGTTGCGGACGTTTCTCATTACAGAGTAGTGAGTTACAGTGCTTGGCGGAGGAAAAAAATCCGTCTGGCGACCTGAGAACGAATGATCGGTCAGGCCGCGCGAAGATGACGTAAGTTCAATTTCGACAAATATCTGCGGAGGGTCGATTGGTTGCCGCGCTGAAAAAAAATTCTGGCCGGATTATTCACTCCGAGTATATGCATCGGAATTCGCCAAGCTGTGCCTCTGGCTGGGACGGTCGGTATGGTTTTCCGGACTCGTAGCGCGGCCCGTGTTGCTTCGACGTACTATGCGGCGGGCGCCTCGGGGCCGATGGCGCGGGTTCCTTTGCCGTGCCGGGCTTTCAGGTCGAACAGACCGAAGATTTCCGCCGCATTGAGGCTGAGCGAGACGTTGGTGGCCTTGCCGTCGCCGAGGACTGCGGCGAACAACCGCCGCTTTTCTTCCAGCACGCGATTGATGCGCTCTTCAATCGTGTCCTTGGAGATGAAGCGGGTCACGATCACCTGGCTCTTCTGGCCGATGCGGTGGGCCCGGTTGATGGCCTGGTCTTCGATCGCCGGGTTCCACCAGCGGTCGAACAAGAACACATACCCCGCGAATTGCAGATTGAGTCCCACGGCCCCGGTGCCGTAACTCATCAATAAAACGTGCGA
>DATGKC010000165.1:0-3508 GCA_035294845.1 Planctomycetaceae bacterium
GACGTGTCCTCCCGAATCGGCCGGTTCTTTCCAGCGCGGCTTCAGACGCCCGATGCGCGGATAGACGATCAATTGCTCGATGCGCCCCACCTCGAAAGAATACTCCATCAAACCCAGCGGAAAACGCGACATGATGCGCGCCGGACCGAATTCGTGCAAACCGCGATCGGCCGGACGAATGTCATACATCGCCTCGCGCTGAGAGCGCGCCGGAATGCGGGTGAACAACACCGACGCCTGGAGCTGTTCGCGTGGCGTTTGCAGCGAGTCTTCGACGGTGACCATCCAGGAGGAAAGCAGCCACTTGCGGTTCTGCATGCTGACTTTCACCGAAAATTTTTCGCCCGCTGTGGCGTACTGAGGAAGCCCGCGGGCGACCCGCAGTCGCCTTAAAACCATCGACGCAATCTGGCTGCTGAGAATGAAGGGACCAGCCATCAGCGCGAACACCAACATCAGCGAATTCGAGTGCCCGATGAGTGCCCCCACGCAGAGCACCACCAGGATCACGAAATAAATCAATGCTTCGCGTGGCATGCGCACGCGATGACGATTCATCGATCGCGTGTCCGGGCGTCGGAACGCCCCCGCAATGTCTCCGAGCAGCGCTCGAATTCCCCACCCGACCAGAATGAACCCGGCCCCCAGATAGACCAGCACCACCAGGGGATTCGGATTGTTCGTCAGTTGCGGATGGTCGAAATACGACCAGACGAGCGCGAGTCCCCCCAGAATGGCGACCAGCCCCAGCCACGAGAGGGCGCGGCGAGACCTACGTGAGCGCGGACGCACAGACATGATCGACGAACCGTTTCAGTTTTTCGGCCGGATAGAGGCAGAAGGCGTATTCCCGATCGTGCAACAGCGAGCCGGCCGCCAGTTGCATTCGCGTGCGCTGGAGCTCTTCTTCAATCCGCCGGCGTTCCTCCCGCGTGAGCGCCGCCAGTTGCCGGTTGATCTCCTGGAAGCGCCGGAATCGCTCGTAGCCCGAACCAGCCGAGTCGCTCGCAGATCGAGGCCTGAATCTGACGGCGTTCTGCTCGGCGATCAGACGCTGTTTTTCGGCCACGAGCGTGCGCCCGTCCGGCGAAAGCACCGGCGGCAAATGCCGGTCGGAATTGTAATCGAGCTCGCGCAATAGCCGCCGCAGGCGTCTTTCGTCTTCCGGGTGCGCGCCGATCCCCGGAGAGGGCAGCTCGAGCGTGGCCGAGAGCGTCAGGAACTGGGGGGCCGCCATGCCGAAGAATCGGCAGATGATGCGGTCGGTCATCTGATCGTATTTCGCCCCGCCGATCCCATGCACGAACAAATCGGCAAAACACAGCCGCGTGAAGAGCGTCGTCGTGAGGGCCCGCGTGCGGAAGCGAATTCCCTGCGCAGGCAGCTTCTGCAATTCTTTGACGGCGCAGCAGGCGTCTTTTTCGGGAGTCAGAGGCAAATGGGCAAACACCCGCTCGCCATCCGAAAGCCTGATCTCACCGGCAAACTGCCGCGCGAACACGCGTCTTCGCTCGCGGTCTCCCGCGCGCCAAACGCGAAACGGGGCCTCCAGCCAGCCGTCGGTTTCGCGCAAGTCGGGCACAGGATGCGTCCGGCTGCGGACGCGGTTGACGACCCGGTATTCGCGCAGAACTTCATTATAAATGGCATGCAGTCGCGGGAGGTGCGCCAGAAGGTGCGCCGAGAACCACAAGAACGGTTCCAGGGCGCATAGCCGGCTGATCGGCAATTCGAGATTCGAAACTCCCCAAAGGCGTTCGCGAACGCTTCTCGCGGCCGTCAGGCACCCCGCCGGCGTCGGATCGTGCTCAGCATGCCTCACGGCCGCCGGCCAATAGTCGGCAAGCAGCGGCATAAAGCCTCTCTCTTCCATCGCAGCCGTCGCGCGCCGGCCGAAGCTGGCGAACAGTTCGCGATGGATGATGCGGGCTTCTTCCCACGGCTGGCGGGGATGCGATTCATCGAATGCGACCGCCGTCACGCCGGGGTGCTCGACAGATCCCGTCGGAACGCGCACCGATGCCCCCGAAAACGTGTCGCTGTCGACGACGAGGTTCAGGCCCAAGCCGCGATTGTTTTGCGCCAGCCGCCCGACCACGAAATTCTTCACCCACACTCCGGGATGGAACATCGTCGGTTGATGACCGCTGACGTAGAACGCGGTCGTCTGCACGTCCATTTCTTCAACCGGGAGGCCGGCCATTTCTTTGGATTCGGCGTGACGAGTGGCGGGGCTATTGGCCGGAGCGATCGCGTCGGCCGCATTCTCACCGGCAACAAGTCCCGCCGTGTATTCTCTCGCGGCCTGATACACCTCTTGGCGGGCCCACTGGCGAATGGACGCGAGCGTCCTCCCCTGCACGCCGGCTTTTGCCTCGGCGAGTCGTTCGTGATTGCGGTGCGCCAGCTCAAGCGCCTCGGAAAGAGGCGGGACGGCGACGAACGATTCGTCGCCGCGCGGAGCGCGCACATGTATGGCGCTCCAGGGGCGCTCCCGCGAACAGGCCGGTTCGACTAGACAAGGCTCGGGCATGCGAAACGATGAATCGTGAGATGCGATTGATGCAGGAATCCAAGGTTCTGAAAACGACGACTCACGAGACGGTGTGCTCCTCACGGCGCGAGGCATTTGGGAACCGTGACAGCTCCCGTTCGAGCACCTCCCGGTAGTGAGTCAGCCGATACTCCGAATTATCCAACGAGCCTCCGAAGGATCGCTCTTCTTCGAGATAGATCAGTGGAACGGGAAACTCGATGATTCGCAATCGCAACAGGGCGGCCTGCACCCAGACTTGCAGCGGCATGGCGTAGCCCGGCTCGGTTATGTCGAATTTGCCGAGCACGCTGGTTCGGTACGCTTTGAAGCCGCAAAATGCGTCGGTCAGCGTCAGCCCCAGCCGCTCGTTGACCAGTCGCGTCATCAGCTCGTTAATCCGCCGCCGGTCGGCAGGGGGAACGCTATCGCCCGGATGCCTTTCCAGATATCGGCTTCCGGAAACGATATCGACGTTCTCATCGAGCGCGGCGACGAGTTTGGGAATCAGACGCGGCTCATGCTGCCCGTCGCAGTCGATCGTGACTAGCGCATCGAAGCCGGCGTCGATGGCATAGCGAAACGCGGTTTTGAGGGCCGCGCCGTAGCCGAGATTCCGAGGGTGTGCGACGACGCGAATCCAAGGGAATTTGGCCAGCTCGCGGGGGGTGCCATCTTTCGAGCCGTCGTCAATCACCAGAACATCGGCGCTAAACTCGCGAACGCGTTCGAGCACGCCGGCCACGTGTGATTCTTCGTTGTGCACGGGGAGGGCGGTGAGATACTTCATGACGATTATTGTATGCGTTCGGTCATCCGGCGGAAAGGAGCGCGCCTCACGAGGCGATATGCCTTTATCGCGCCGCGCATAAGGACGTAAACACAGCGACTGTCAGCGCCCTTGTTTCGGCGATCGCGATGTAATTCGCTTGGCGAAGGGATTTTGCGTAGCGGAATTCGTGAGAATTCCCGTCA
>DATGKC010000166.1:0-4075 GCA_035294845.1 Planctomycetaceae bacterium
GAGGGACAGATCCGTCGTTGCGGAAGTAGACTCGATCACGATAGGCCGTCGAAATCGACCCCGTCCACGTGTTGTGCAGGTCGATCCAGAAGTCGGCCGTGGCCTGCACTTCTTCAAACAATCGCGAGTACGCCTGTTCGAGAACAGAGGGGGGATCGCAGTCGGGGTCGACCGAACGCCGCGGCTTGCCGTCGGGGAACAGGCGATTCGGATCGCCGCGGTGATAGTAAGCCCAGCGCGTCATGGTGCGTAAACCAGCGGGGTTAAGCGCAGGTACGCAGATGATCGTGCCGGTTAGGCTCTTCACAAGCTCGTCGCAAAGCAGAAGATGCAGAACCTGCAGCCCGGCGTGTTCATTGCCGTGAATGCCAGCCGTCAGCCAAAACGTCGGACCGCGCGCGTCGCCTTGGGCGATGACCACGGGCAATTGCTCTGCGCCGCCGGTGGGGTGCTCGAGCAAGTCATAAGTTCCGTAAGTGATGCGGCCGGAAGAGGCTTTGGCGTTGCCGAGAACGATGGGCATAAACTGGGGCGGGTGACGTGAGAAGAAGCGGGGAATGTTTGGAAACGGCGATCGGCGTGATTCGAGCTTCAATAGCCCGATTGCATGTTGACGCTCACGAGTCGCGGTGAAACACGGGTCAATTCTTTATCTGACTTATCGTAGACGATTGCCGTCACCTGGTGGCCGCCGGGAGGCGCCAAGTCGATCGGCCAGTTCGCGGTGGCGCGGGCGAAATTCCCGGCCTTCTCGATGACCTCCGTTGTTGCTGGAAAGTCGCCCAGCTTCTGGCCATCCAGATCGGCCACGCGAAAAATGATTTTCCCCACCTGATCGGAATGATTCGGAGGCAAGGCGATCGACCCTGAAGCCTGTCCCAAGACCGGCTGGGTCCAGGCCGTGTCGCAACGAATCGGCATCATCACCGCACCGCATTGCTTCCAGTGAGCCGGTTCGAGCGCATCGACGAGCTGCACCTTGCCCAAACTGGCGGGCTGCTGGACCGACAGCGGGCTGCCGAAGACGAACGAGCGAAACACGCGCGGGCCGCCGTCGCTGTAGCATAATTCGGCGTCGATGGCGATGATTTCTCCGCGCGCCGCTTTGAATTTGGGAAAATTGGACCAGGGAAGCTTGAATTCGACTTCGGCGCCCTGTGCCGTCTTGCGGGCGCCCACCTCGACCCCGACTTTGGGAATTTGCTGCAAAAACCCCGGTCTTAGGCAGAAGCGCGGCTGGATCGCGTCATTCTTGAATCCCGTCCAGTAGCAGTGCACGGCGCCGATCGGGTCGGTGGGCCAGGCGGCGTTCCTAAAGTCGCCGCCGCGCCGGGTGTCGAAGTACCATTCCACCGCGTCGCCTTCCCAGAGGTGGTCATCGTCGGCCTGGTCGGCCTGTTTCTGGTCGAGAGTTCGCAGTCCGGCGTAAAACGCGTCTTCGTCCCACATATAAAAAAACTGCGCTGCCCGATTCTTCAAATCGGCGTTGAAGTACTCGACCGGGCTGGCAAAAGCGTTTTTGAATTCCGACAGGTCGCCGTCGATCTTCATCTCCTTCGGAGCCCGAGTCGCCACACCGCGCACTCCGGAAGACAATTTCACCGAATCTGCAGCCGACGGCGAAGCCGGTAGTGCGATCGACACGAGAAATCCTATGAGCAGCGGCAAAGCGCGGCCAGACATGGAGTCATCCTTTCTAAGTCATTCGAGCGACGAAAAAAACGATTCCGGCCCGCCAATGGATTGACGTGGCGAATCCCTATCCTAGCGGTGCCGTGGAATGGAGTAAAACGTCCCCAATCCCCGCGCCGGAGTCCAGGCTTCAGCCTGCGCAGCTTGACCTGGTGGTGCCAGCGGGCTGTCATGGTTGATGGCATCAGTCGTCGCAAACGTCAAGCGCTCTACGCCAACTCCACTGCCTTGAACGCAATTGGCAGACTTGCCGGACCGTACACGTGCAACGCCTGTCGCGGCTTCCACGCAACGTCGCTCGCGAGAGTGATCTCCGAGAGGCGATCGAGCAAGTCCGTCAGGGCAATCTTCGCCTCGACCCGCGCCAGGGCGGCTCCCAGGCAGAAATGGCTGCCGTAGCCGAACGCGATGTGGGGGTTCGGATTGCGTTCGATGTTAAAGCGGCCGGCATCGGGGAAATGCAGCGGGTCTCGATTCGCCGACCCGATCATCGTTAGAACCAGCGCCCGCGCGGGAATCGCCTGCCCGCGAATTTCGACATCCCGCGTCGGGGTCCGCATCAGCCACGCGAGCGGGGAGCGATAGCGGAGGACTTCCTCGATCGCCGACGGGAGCAGCTCTCGGCGCATCCGAAGAAGCGCCATCTGGTCGGGGTGTTCGATGAGGCAGAGGATCGCGTTGTTGATCAGGTTCGCGGTCGTCTCTTGACCGCCGACGACGAGGAGCTGAAAGAAACCGAGAAGCTCCTCGTGCGAGAGTCGTTCGCCGTCAATCTCGGCTTCGATCAAACGGGTCAAAAGATCGTCCTTGGGCGAGGTTCGGCGCTCGGCGACCATTTCGGCGAGATAACGGCTCATCTCGGCCGTCGTACTCGCGAACTCCGCGTGCACCCGTTGTTTTTCTTCGTCGCCCGATCGCGCGAGGCTGATCTGCAAGATGCTGTCGCTCCACTTACGGAACGTGCCCCAGTCCGAGAGGGGGATCCCGATCATCGACGCAATGACCTTCATGGGGAGCGGGACGGCGTAATCTGTCGCCAGGTCCATCTCTCCGCGCTCGATCACGAAATCCAGGAGTTCCCGGGAAAACTGCTTGATCCGCGGCTCGAGGTTCGTGACGATCCGAGGGATAAACGCCCGCGAGATCAGCGCTCGCTGCTTCGTGTGGCTCGGCGGATCGGAAAAGAGGAACCAGTTGCGCGGGGCGGGTACGGCCGAGCTGAACGTCTCAGGGTCGCTCAAGACCTGCTTCACGCCGTCGTAGTTGAAGACGAGCCAGGCATTGAAGGGCGGCGGGATGTGCAAGACCGGAGACTTCGCGCGTATCTGATCGTACAGTGCGTACGGATTACGCCGCATCTCGTCGGAGAAGATGTCCATAGTGGCTCGTCACCTCGATCTACGGCCAGAAGAGTGTTGGCCGCTCGTCGGCCCCGGCTCAGGGAGCCCGGGCAGCGTCGGGTTGAAGGTTCGGCTGGCCATGCCGTCAGTCTAACCGCCCGCCAGCCTGAGAGTCAGCAGTACTTCGCCGTTTCGGTTGCTTGACCGTCAGAATATAATCTTGACCATTCGGCTGATGCGGCAGGCCGTCGGCGCGGAGTCCAAGGCGGCATGACATTGCTTGGGGAGGGACGATGCGGTTTTTTGTCGGTACGAGCGGATACAGCTACAAGGAGTGGAAGGGAAGCTTTTATCCCGAGAACCTGCCGCAGAAAGAAATGTTGGCATATTACTCTCAGCGGTTCGCCGCGGTCGAAATCAATCAGACGTTCTACCAGCTCCCGACGAAAAGCAGTCAGGAATCGTGGGCTGAAACGGTGCCCGATGAGTTTCAGTTCACCCTCAAGGCCCCGCGGAAGATCACGCATATCAGACGGCTGAAAGACGCCGCAGATGAGACCAAACGCTTCCTGGCGGCCACAGCCGCGCTGAAGAAACGGCGCGGGCCGCTGTTGTTTCAATTGCCGCCCAACTTCAAGAAAGACCTCGCGCGGCTCAAAGCCTTTTTGCGTCTGGTCGGAAGTCGCACGCCGGGGGCCTTCGAATTCCGGCACGCGAGCTGGTTCGACGACGACGTGTTCGATTGCCTTCGCAAGAAATCGTGCGCGCTGTGCACCGCCGACGTCGACGATTCTCCGCCCGCCGATCTCGTCGCCACCTCCGGCTGGGGGTATATTCGGCTGCGGCGCGCAGATTACACCGATGCCGTCCTTCGCAAGTGGATCAAGAGACTTCGCTCTCAGCCTTGGGACACAGCCTACGTATTTTTCAAGCACGAGGAGACCGGAAGCGGCCCAAGGCTGGCGGGCCGTTTTCTCGAGTTGGCGGGGCAATGACCTGCCGCCGCGCCGAAATCAGTGTAGACGGATTTCTCCGAAATCCGC
>DATGKC010000167.1:0-7625 GCA_035294845.1 Planctomycetaceae bacterium
CGCGCATCTCGATGCGGGCCCGCGGATCGAGCCCCGAGGCCGGTTCGTCCAGCAGCAACAGATCGGGATCGTGGAGCAGCACCCGCGCCAGCGACAGGCGCTGCTTCATGCCCCGCGAGAGCGCGTCGACGGGCGAATTCAGCTTGTGCACGAGGTCGGTGAGCTCGAGGACGTCGCCGATGATCGCCTTGCGGCGGGCCCGCTCGATGCGGTAGGCGGCGGCAAAAAAATGCAGGTATTCTTCGACCGTCAGGTCTTCGTAGACTCCGAAAAAATCGGGGACGTAGCCGATTTTTTCGCGGACCGCCTGCGGCCGCCACAACACGTCGATTTCGTTGATCTTGACCCGCCCGGTGAAATCGCGAAGAAGCGTCGCCAGCACCTTGATGGTCGACGATTTGCCCGCTCCGTTCGGCCCGATGAAGCCGAATACTTCGCCCCTGGGGATCTGCAGCGAAATTCCGCGCACGGCCGCGAGTTGCCCGTAACGGACCCACAAGTTTTCGACATCGACGACGAGCATTTAATTTCCTCTCGTGTACAGTTTGCGGTAGAGATCGAGATCGTCTCCGCGATCGACCGCGATAATCAGCAGCCATTGATCGGGATCGGACGGATCGACCAGTGCCATGTCTTCAAAGTCCTTGCCGCCGGTGGGCGAGACTTGCGAAAAGACCGCGAACAGCCCCCCCAGCGAATTGACCGACACGTCTTCAAGGAAAGCCGACTGTTTCTGTCCCCAGGGCATTCCCGGCGGATAGTAGACCTGCGCGTTTCCGCGGTAAATTTCAGCCGCGCTGGCATCGGTTTGCAGCGCCGTTTGGTCGCCGGCGAGGGTGTGCAACTTTCCGCCCGTTACGACCATCACGCCGACCGATGCGCCGAAAGCCGCGCGCACCTGGCCCACGAGGCTCTCCCGCACGGCGCCTTCCAGGATCGAGCGGGGGTTGTACACCGCCGCGTCGGCCAAGGCGCTCCAGTCGAATTCGCCCGCCGCCGGTCCCCCCACGGGAATCGAAAAGCGCCGGTTGAGCTGCGGCGTCCATTGCGCGGCGAATTGTTCGGCGGTATAGCGCGCCGGCACGCGGCCTGAGTATTTGGCGACGCGAGTGTACTGCCGGCTCTGGTCGCCGCGCTGCATTCGCGTCTGCTGATAATTGTACCACATGGCGCTGCTGAACCTTTGGAGCGTCAACGCCGAAAAGATTTCTCGAGAGAGATCGGTTCGGACGAAAGCCTCGGAGCCTCGAAACAGCACTTCGAACCGGTTCGACCGGGCGATTTTGCCTTCTTCGCCGACATCGTAAAAAGTGACGGTGCGGCGAATGTCGCTGACCTGCATGTACCATTCGGCCAGCCACACGGTCATCAAGGTGAGCGTCACCGTCACTGCGGGAAATGTGATCCACGTCCACTTCCTCCGTTTGATCGCCCCCAATACGAACCAATCGGTGGGCCCGATTAGAATAACGTAGACAAAGAGAATGAGCCCGATGAGGCCCATGGGCACGACGCGCAGCCCTTGCGGCATGAGGCGCGTCAGCAATTGATCTCCCGACTGCAAGGGCAAAGAGGCCAGCGGGCTTTCTTTTGGCCGCAGCTCGGCATACGACACGTTTCTATACGGATAGGGCTGGATCTGCTCCTCGGGCGTTGGTTTCTCGGGAGGCGTTACCAGGAATTTGCCGGTCGAGATGAATTCGGCGAGCCGGTCTTGCCGCAATTTCCACAAAAAGGCGAGCATCTGCCGGACGTCGTTTTCGCGATCGACCAGCAATCGGTCGAGTTTGGCTGGCAGGATGGCGATGCGGCCGATTCCGTAGCGGCGCAAAATGATCGTCGGGCCTTCTGCGGCGCGGGGCATGAGCCGCCCTGCGGGATCGAGCAAGAAGGGCATCTGGCCCTCGACGGCATTGGCCGCCTGATTGAGGAAGCGGGCATGATAGTCTTTGAGCACGCCGTCCGGGGGCGCCAGGCACGCGCTGCCTCCCGCCTGGACCCATTCGAGCAACGTTCGCAACTGGCCCTCTTTCATCTCTGAAAACGCTTCGTGCGCGATCAGCGCCACGTCGAACCCGCAGTAACCCAAAGGATCGGCCGGCAAATCTTCCGGCCGGACATGCGCGGGAATCGTGACGATGCTGCGGTCTAAGGTGTTGGCGTTCCACCCCTCGGGGCGCAGGAGGTCGGCGAGCTCTCTTTTGTCGGCGGCAATCGTCGTCTGCCAGGGATCACAAATCAGCAGGGCGAACGACCGCTGCCATTGATCGGGCATGCGGATCGTGAATTCCCACGGGCCGAACTTTCCGCTTTTGCCGACGAACCTCACTCGCAAGTCGACCGACTTCATCGGGTTATTCGATTCGAACGGAGGCAACACCGTGCGAACAAGCTGCTCGCCGGCCGTCAAAACCACGTCTTCGGCGATCACGTGGGCCACCTCTTCGGGTCCGTCGTAAACGACCACCTCCAGTTGCCCCTCCAGAAGACTCGCCGACTCCGATCGAATTTTCCAGATGAGCGTGACGGGCGCATCTGAGCGCACGGGAGGAGTCGATGCAGCCTGCTCGACCGTCACCAGGGCCGATTGGGCCACCGCCGCGGCAGGCGCCAAGACGATGCACAAAGCGGCCAAGAGAAGCAGCACGCCGGACACGGGCCGAAAGATCGGCGGAATTGTGTTCATGGTAGTCGTTCACCACGTTCGCGTTGCGTCGTCGTTGGGGCTTCGTCAGTCATTCGCCATGAAACATCAATTCTTCGCCAATCTCGCGGCGGCCGCCGGATTTCCCGGGGCTTAACGCGCGATCGCCCCTTTGGGTTTGCGCTGAAAATACCACCATTCCGCCAAAAGCAGGCCGAAGCCCGCCGCCGCGAGCGCCCCCCACAAGGGACGATCGCTCTTGATCATGGCTGTCGCCGCCCCCACCGACAGCTCGCGGAATTGCAACTGTTCGACGGTCGCGAGTGAAGTTTCGCTGACGGTGAGCAAGCTCACGCCGACCGAGGCGACAATGTTGCCCCCCTCGCGAATCGTGTACTTGCCGACGACGGGAGCGGCGACGCCCGCCAGCGCGCCGTCGGCATTCGCGCGCACTTCGGCCGTTGATCCGTCGGGCGACTGCACGTCATAAACGGCATCGGGCTTAACGTACCGGACCGGCAGAACTCCGGTCTGCTGGCCGCGAACCTCCGAGAGGCCCGCTTGCTGCATGGCGATCTGCACGGCGTTCGAAACCAGAATAGGAAAGCCGACGCGATAAGGAAGCGTCGAGCGATCGGTGTGAAACAAGAGATAATACGACACGCTGCCGCCGGTGTCTTTTCTCAAAATGAGCGGCCCCGTCCTGCCCTGCGCCAGAATCTCGTAAGCCAACTCTTCGTAGTCGCGGTCGCGGACGCCTTCGGCCGAAACAGGCCGCTCGGCGATCTGCACGTCGGTCAATAAGACATGCTGCAACAAAGGGGTGCTGCGCTGCCAATCGATGACCTGGGCCACCGAGTCGTCGATGTGCACGAGTTTGGCCAGATCGTCGGGCAGAATGCCCACGAAGACGAACGTGCCGGCCTCCAAATCGGCGTCGGCCTTGCGGTCGGTGATGACGAGATCGTAGCTGGCGGCCGTCGATTCGCCTGCGTCGGAGGGATACAAGAGCACATCTTTGAACCCTTTCAGCGCATGGCGAAACGACTCGAGCTCGACGGGGCAGAACACGGCCAGAGGCCGGCCCGCGGGCAAGTCGAGAAAGGCGACGTTGTCTGATTCGAGCGCGTCGAAGCCGTCGGGCTTAAGGCGCACTTCGAGCGTTCCGGGACCGGCCGCCTCGACCGGAAACACGATTCGCTGCGATTGGCCCGGCTCCAGGGAAATCAGCTCGTTGCCCAGCTCGTTGCCGTTCTGCGACAAAAACACCGCCGCCGAGACGGCGCCTTCTTCTTTGCCGGGCTGCCGCGGCGTTCCCTCGATGCGCGCGAACACGTCCCAGCGCGTGTCGCTGCGCCGGGCATTGAGCGCGGTGATGCCGATGTTCCTTCCGGCCGCGGGAAGCTGCTGGTAATTCAATTGAAACGGCAGCTCGAAGTCGACATTGGCGGGCACATTGCCGTCGGTATACAAGACGGCCGTTTCGATCGAGACGGTGCGGGCCATGGCCTGAGTCATGCGAAGCGCATCTTCGAGCCGGCTGGCGACCTGAGACACCTCGAGCTGATCGAGCGCATCCCGCAACACGCGCTGATTGTCGGTGAAATCGGTGACGCGCCGTGCGGTCGACGAGACGGTGATGAGGCACAACCTTTGATCGGGCAGCAAATTGTCGATCAGCTTTCGGACTTCCTGTTTGGCCAGATCGAGCCGCGACTGGCCCGTTTCGTCAACGGCGGCCATGCTGGCCGAGATGTCGACGAGAATGGGCAGGTACCTGGCCCGATCGGCCCCGCTGGGCCAGATGGGCTGCATCGCCGCCAGCACAAGGCACAAAAGCATCAGAATCTGCAATAGCAGCAGTAGATTGCGTTTGAATCGTTGAAAGGGCGAATTGACCCGCTGGTCGTTGAGCACGCTTCGCCACAAGGCCAGCGATGGAATTTCCAGCCGCGGACGCTTGAGCTTCAAAAAATAAAAAATCACCAGCGGCACGAGCAACAGGAACAGCCAGGCCCATTGATTGGCGAGAAACGGCCACCAGCTCATCGCGCCCACCCCTTTCGGCGGAACAGGTCGAACAGCACCCATTCCAAAGGATCGCGCGATGAAATCGACAGGAACCGCCCCGACCGCTGGCGGCACAAAAGCGCCAGCTCTTCTTCGAGCGCCCAGCGGTGTTCCTCGTAGATTCCCAAAAGGTCTCCGGCGGAGGAAACATCGATCGTGTGCCCCGATTCGCAATCGACCAGGCGAATATCTCCCGTGACTTCCGGATTGATTTCCGACGGCGCCAGAATCTGCACGGCGAACACCTCGAGCCCGGCGCTAAAGAGCATGTTGAGGGGCCGCTCCAGGTCGCCGAACGTCAGGAAGTCGGACAGCAACACGGCGATCCCGCGACCGCGATGGCGGCGCAAAACGGCTTCGACCGCCTGCTCGATGGGAAAGTCGCCGCCCCCTTCGAGCTTTTCGAGGAAATCAAACAATCGCCGGCGGCTGACGCGGCCGGTGCACGGCGCAAAGAGCAAGGGCTCGGTCCCCACGTGATTGCAAACATGAGCGCTGACCCGCTCGACGTTCATGAGCCCCATGAGGCCGATCGCCGCCGCCAGTTGCCGCGCCCGCTCGAACTTTCCGTCAAACTGCATCGACGCCGAACCGTCGATGATCGTCACCACGTGCATCTCTTCTTCGTGGCGGTAGAGCTTGACGTACGGTCGCTCCAGCCGCGCGAAGATGTTCCAGTCGACGTACCGCACGTCGTCGCCGGGAACATAGTCGCGATAGTCGGCGAATTCGGTGCTGGTGCCGCCCTTGCTGGCGTGGTGCTCGCCGCGGCTGCGATTGGTCATCCTGCGCCGCGGACAAAGCCGCATCTTCTCGAGCCTCGACAGCATGTCGTTCTCGAGCAGCGTGGTGAACCGCGCCTGGGTGCTTAGTATCTCCATGTCAACTTGACGCCTCCTCCCGCAGGCTGAGCAGGCATTCGCGGACAAGATCGGTGACGCGGACGTTTTCGGCCTGGCCGTCGTAATTGAGCAAGACGCGATGCTGCAAAACCTCTTCGGCGTAGTGCCGAACATCTTCGAACGCCACGTGGGCGCGGCCTTCGGCCAGCGCCCGGACGCGCGCCGCGCGGATCAGCGCCTGCGCCGCCCTCGGGCTGGCCCCCCACCGCACGTATTTTTTCACCTTTTCGATGGCAAACTCCGATGTGGGGTGAGTCGACAGCACCAGCCGCACCGCAAAATCGCGCAAAGGATCGGCGACGACGACTTTGTCGAGAACTCCCCGCAGCTCGATGATCCGCGGGCCGGAAAGGATCTTTTGAAGATCGGCAGCTTTTTTGAGGATCGTGCGGCTCACGACCTCGTTCATCTCGGCCCGTGACAGAAACGGCACCTCGACTTTGAACATGAAACGGTCGAGCTGCGCTTCGGGGAGCGGATACGTCCCTTCTTGTTCGATCGGGTTCTGCGTGGCCAGAACGAAGAACGGTTGCGTGAGGTGAAAGATCGTGCCACCGGTCGTCACCGAACCTTCCTGCATCGTTTCCAGCAGGGCCGATTGGGTTTTCGGCGATGCCCGGTTGATCTCATCGGCGAGCAAAAGCTGCGTGAAGATGGGGCCTTTACGGAACTCGAAACGGTAATGTCCCGCTTCGTCGCTGGTCATGATGTTCGTGCCCACGATGTCGGCCGGCATCAGATCGGGCGTGAATTGAATCCGCCGAAATTCGAGCTCCAGTACGCGCGAGAGGGCCTTGACCAGCTCGGTCTTCCCAAGCCCCGGGACCCCCTCGAGCAGCACGTTCCCTCCGCAAAAGATGGCCGTCAACGCGGCCTCGACGACGCGCGATTGACCCACGATCACGCGGCCCACGGCCTGGCGGACATTGGCAAATTCCTCCTTGAACTGATCGGCCTCGGCCTGCAACATCGCAGGGTCGATTGTCATGGGAATGGTGCTCATAAGAATTTCTTTCGTCGTAAAGGCCGGCTTGAAGGGCTATGTTGATTTTTAAAAGTTCGGATATTTCCTATCGCTCAGAATGCCGCTCACGGTTTGTCTTGCTGCCTTTTGCGTTTGAGTTGCAATAGCCGCTCGGTCGTCGTCGATTGATCGGCAGGCGGCCCCTGCGGCGGTTTCGGCGGGGCGCTGCCGGGGGGCCGCGGCGTCGACGAGCCTCCACGCGCCGACGGTTTCGCCAGCCGCCGCAGGGTTTCGGTGGGTAGCGGCGTCTCACTCCGCCGCGCTTGGAACTGCGAATCGACCGCCTGCTTCCGCTCCAAAAGCGCGCCCATCGTCTGCGTCGATGAGCCACGCTTGCGGCCGATTCCAAGCCAGCCCTTGATCACGTACCAGTCGAGCTGCACGCGGCGGACGGCCACGTCGAGGGGAACAAGGCACGCCAAAATCACCAAGAACCAGTCGAAAATCGGGCGCGAGCTGCGCTTGGGCTGGCGGTTCTTGTTGTAAATGTCGTCGGCCGTAGAGTCGGCATCGAGCCGCTCGCCATTCGTGCGTTTGTAAATGTCGTCGAGCACCAGCGGGTTCGACCGGAATCTCAGGTATTCGGGCGAATAGGGAATGATGAATCCCCCAAACGCGCGGTCGTCCTTGCGGTCGTCCCCCGCCGGAGAGGCGACGATGTGATAGCGGCCCTTGCCCCACAACGGGATCGAAGCCTGGTAGCGCCGCGGGCCGACCTGTTTGAGCGAAATCGTTTCGCTGCGGTCGCGCGGCCCCGAAACATGGGCGCTCACTTCCAAAAACGATTCCTGTTCGGCGAAATCCTCGACGACGATCACCCCTTCGTTTCCCGAAGTGTACGTCCACATCCGCAGCTTGCCCGTTTTCTGCACGCGCGAAATCTCGGTGACGAGCTGGTGGACGAACGCCGAGTATTTGTCCCACTCCAACCAGTCGGCGGCCCAGTTCGACGAAAGGTCTGAGGTGAAGGCGGCCGTCTTCCCCA